>NZ_JQNL01000001.1:4470000-4625266 GCF_000745235.1 Luteibacter mycovicinus | reverse complement strand
GCGAGCTGGCCGTGGTTTCCCAAGTACCCGAGCATATTGAAGCCAGCTCCGCCTGGGTGGTGGAGATTATTGCTTCCCCAGTGGATGCGCTTCATTTCTTCGTTAGCCCGCCAATGACGAGCCAAATGCAGGAGCCAGTAACCACGACGGCTATTGCGAGGAACGATGTAGAAAGGCGTGCTAAACGCTGCACCGGAACTTGCACGAATTTGACCGGTCATCAGCGTCTGGATGGCACGCCGCCAGGCGAGGTCACCGTCATGTCCGGCACCTGTCTGCTTGATCGCCAGCAGCTGTTCCGCCGTAATTGCTTTCCCCAGGCCTGTGCGTTGCAACGCGGGATTGAGTTTGTCGATCATCTGCTCGGACAGGAAATTGATCAGATTATCGATCATCCAGGTGAGGAACACCTCTGCATACGGAAGTTCCGTGAAAATTTGCTTGACGGCGTCGAGATTGACTTGGCTCCAGCCGTATTGGTCGAGGATGAAAACGCTCCGGCCGTTGCGCCGCTGCCGATCCTGGATGTCCTTCAGAATGCCTGGAAGCGCTCGATGAAAATCGTTTCCATGAATCGTGACTCGCGTATCTAATGAGTTCGTCAGTGAGCTGTCCGCTATCAGCTTCCGGAAACGCACATGTCGATCGATTTTGTTCGACCAAATGGACATGAGCGTCAATGACGTAGGGCGTACGGATACCGCGCTGCTTCCGGTCCATAGCAACTAGTGCGCGCGCCTCTTGAAGTGCCTCCAGCAGCACTATCGGAGAGCCACTCACTTGTTCGCCCGATTCCGTGCGATACCGGCCGCCGCCAGCAAAGCCGTCAACAAGAGTGACGCGAATCCCCTCACTGCGCGGGTGCTGCGCAAGAATTCGCAGGTAGTTGATCAAATACGCTCGCAGCACGTCGTGCTTGGCGCGACTATGGTCCTCTATAACGGGCAACGCTCCATCGAGCGACCACTCGTAGCCCCTTTTGCCATGACAGGTCATCCTCCTGATTATCCCCAAGAATGCAGCGTAGCAGGCATTTCATCCCATGTGCGACCGTTCAGAAGACGGCCATTCTTGGACTTTGCACGCCGCATTCCGTCCGCCCCCCAGCCACCCCATTGCTTGAAGAAGAAGGCAACTTTCTGCTTCTTGCACTGGACGCGCACGGATTCGGCCCACTCAGGAGCCATGGGACGTGCCTTAGGCCCTGACTCGCCGCCGACGATGACCCAATGAATGTCCGAGAGATTGAGTGCACCTAAATCCTCTAACAGAGGCTCGATGGACAAAAACCGAATGCGCGCATTGATGCTGCGTAAGTGATCGATTCGAGGCAGTCCATGCTTTCTATTTCAACCGATACTCCTAGCCAAACGTTGTCAGGCACAGCGCGTGCTTTGAAGAAGCGCGCCATTCGAGCAGCGCGCTTGGTCAGCACTTGAAAAGAGTGATGTGGTGTCCGTGCCATGACATCCACGATGCGCTCGATATAGTCATCTGGGACCTTTTCATGGAATAGGTCGGACATGGAATTGACAAAGTAAATCGTGGGCTTCTTGCGGCGCAGTGGCTCCTCAAGGCGTTGAGGCATCAAGGTCAACGCGAAACCGTTCTCGTAGCCCGGTGTGCCCATGGCCTCCAGACGGCGGGCGAGCGTCTCCGCATAACAATGCTTGCAGCCAGCCGATAACTTGGTGCAACCCGTAATCGGATTCCACGTCTGCTCGGTCCATTCGATCTTTGACGTCGTGGCCACAAAAAGTGTCCCTCCTCGAGAACTATGCCCAATTGGCGTCGCAATGCCTGAGACCACAGAATAAACGTCAGCGCTCGCTCGGCCAACGACCCGTTATCCGTTGTTTGCAGAATCAAGCAAGTACACGGCGGGATTATCTGCGACACCTGAGTCTGGTAGTACCCCATCACGCTAGACACCGCACGGTGCTCGGTCATCGCCATGATTGCCTGCAATGGCACCCCTTGGCGGCTCGCCTTGATCGCGAACCCCGAGCGCAGACTATGCCGCCAAAGTTGCCTTCCAGTCCCCAGCTTGGCGCGCCGCTGCACGATCTCGCCCACCGCGGCCGGTGAGAGGCGGGGCCGACGGGCTGCTTCCACAATCGCCGAAAAATCGCTCCCTCGGTGATGCCGGCGGTGACCAACCAAACCTCCAGGCCTGGGCGGCGCGATCCAAGACGGGCTTGTCCGGGGGCGACGTCGCGGTTATGCGGCTTGTTGCGTCGTGCTGTGTTCTAGCCGGTAGATGAATCCTGTGGGCCGATGCGGCGTAGGTCGCGCAGGTCGGCCGCCGCTACCTCGCTGCGTCGCCGGCCGCCACTGGACAAGGCGAAGCAGAGTACGGCGCAGTCGCACAAGCATTCCAGGCTGTCGTCGCAAGTCGCCAGCATCGACTCCAACTCAGCCAAAGTGATCGCCGTCTTCTTGCGCGGTCGCTCGCCGCGCTTGACTTCCGCCGAGCGGCCCGGCTCAGTACCATGCGAATGGCCGACTGCTCGCACGGGTTGATTAGCTGCTTGAGCCGTGCGCCGTCGACAGCAGCGCCACCCGATGACCGACGGTGGCAAGTACCCAAGGGCCCAGCTTAGCCTGAGGCCAGCGGCCACCAAGGACAGGTGACGACAACGGAGCCATGAAGACACCGCGAGAATGAATTCGCAATTTGACATAATATACATTATGCGAATACCTGAAAAGCTTCGCAGGCAATTGACACGCCCCACGCGCATGCTGTACCGCCGACAGAAAGGAAGACCTGATGCCCTCGGCTACATGGCAACTTGAACCCGGAGAACTGATCACCCCTCAGGGTCGACACATACCACTGCGCGAGATCCTGAACTGGGCCATGGCGCGACACGATGGCCGACAGGACATCCAAACCGACAAATGGAGAGGATGGCGGATCGTACAGCAGTACCTCGTTCCACCGGGACGCACGATGGCGGACGGCGGAATCCACATCAACGCGATAAAGTCGCTATTGTTCCACGACGACCAAGAGCAGGTTTTGCGGCATTGGATGAGGCATGAAGAAAGACCCGGCCAGCGATGGCCGGGTCTTCTTCGTTGAATGGTCGAGAGCGTATCCGCAGGGGAAACCCCTGCACCCCAGACCTTCGGTTGCCCGGGCGAAGCGACAAATCGATTTGCAGTCTCGCCCGGGCGACCGAAGGACGCTCAGTCACCGACGACGATACAGCCACCGCTTGACGAGTACCCCCGCGACGACGCAAGCGACAGTACAAATCACCCGATAACCCACGTGACTCCAATTCACTTGGACGCACCAGCGCGCAGCGGAAGCGGCGCCGGGATACCGTCCGGAACGACCCCAGCGACCGCCGTAGCGAGCGCCGGACGCCTCTGGCGTGGAGGGCTTGACGCCATCGCGCGATGCGTGTCGTCCTTACGCCGCTCTGGCTTAAACGGGTCATAAGCCGGGCCGTTCTTCGCTACGTTCAGACAGATATCGAGGGCCAGCGTGTAACGCGTGCCCTGCTCCGTGATGCAGTGGCAATCCGAATCGTCGCCTTTCGCCACGCAATAGACCTGGGATGCGTGGTGACCTGCTGGCCGTCGTACAGCGCGCGCTCCAAGGCTGGCTAGGGATACGCGGCATCTGCTGCTCGACGTACTCACCAGCTGTCTTCGGGGCCTTTGAAACCTGCGCAGACGGCTTGGACGGGGAGACTGCAGGCACGGGCTTGACATCCTCCTTCTTCGTCCCCGTGCCCGCGAGCACTTCGCCGTGGCGAAACACGTAGATGCCAACCCCAACGACCAGAACGAACATGGCGATCGACACGACAGCGGCGATGCGACCCTTCACCTGCGCCCACGGGCGCTTGGCCCGTTTCGTGTGCATCGTGGCCGACTTGTAGAACGGGTAAAGGTGAGCCGGTACTTCCATTCCTTGAACTCACCCAACATGCGCAAGGCGCTGTCCTGCACGTCGTCGTGAGCCTCACGCCATTCGTACCTCAACGCGCTCGCTTTCGTGTGCGCGACAAGATGGATATGGACGTTCACCAGCTTTCGGATGTTCGCGTGTAGAAACGTTGGGTGCTGCGTCATCAACACGATATCGATGCCATCGTGACGATGCGTCTCCATCTCGATGATCGCCTGCGACGGATCGCCACCACGAGACGCGCGCCAATAGCGCTGCGCCTCGTCCACCACGACAAGCGAATCCTTCTCGCAGTGCTTGTGCCACTCAAGGACGCCAGCGTCGTCGAGAGGAAGCACGCCCGGATAGCACTGCCCGTCGATGTTCGCCGAGTAGATCAGACGCCCTGCCTTCTCCTTGCCCCACTGCTCGATCAACTCCATCGCGGCGAGGGTCTTGCCGGAACCGGGGTGCCCGTTAACAGGTAAATCATGACTTGGGTCCTATCGCTTGAGAATCATTCGACTACCCGCCGCCGAGGCGAACGCCGACAAAATAATCGTGATTGACCGATCAACGTTGAGGTATGCCATCCACGCAACGGTGTCCGCCGACAACCCGCGAAAGCCGACTGAATCGCCGACAACGCGGGCTCTACGATAAATTTCTGCGACCCGAACTGGATGCCGAGGAACAGCAACGCAGTGAGCAACCACTGCCCTGCCCTCGTGAAGAAAAGTCGCGACAACGCTGCGCCGCACACTTCAATCAACGGGATAAGAAACGCAGGCACCGTCAGCTCCCCTTAACCGATTTGCCGATGATCACAGCGGCAACGATGTATGCCGCGACCAATGCCCACGCGGCCAGCAATGCTGCCGTGTCGCAAATGCCCGGGCCACCCATAAGATCGTGATCGAGAAACATGACGGGCTTTACAGGGCACGGCCGCGCCCCCCCAGCCAGCCCGCATCGTTAAGCTGCACGGGAGCATCGTCGCCGTTGTCGATCAAACTCGACACATCCGGGTCGCCGCCCTCCTTCCCGCTGTCCTTATTGCCCCCTTGGATCTCTGCCTGAATTCCAAGCGACTGGCACCGCTGACGCTGAGCCTCTACCGCCATCGTGGCAAGCAACGGGTCGCCAGCGGTAGCAGGACTCGCGCCGCACGCAGCTTCCGTATATGCGTCGTCGCACAGCTTGCCCGCCGTGCAATCACCATCACCGTCACCGTCGCCGTCACCGCCACCGGTCCCGTTACCCGGCGTAGTCGTTCCACCACCGGGCGTGGTTGAACCGCCGTTGCCGCCTGTCCCCGTCGTGGTTCCCTGATACGTCCCGGTCGTGATCGTGATGCCACCGCCAACACCGGAGCCGGAAAAGGAGCCGCTACCCGTCTGCTGCTGCTGAGGGTCGGACACAGGAGGGTTAGGCGGCGTAGGCGGCGGCTGGCCGGCGTCGCCTGCGCAGGAAGCCGCAGAACCGTTGACAGCGCAGCCGGACGGCTGCTGAGGGGGTGCACCACCACCCGGATCGGTCGGCCGCTCACGCACGTTTGCGCGCCCGAACTGCTGACCGAGCAGAACTGATTCGAATTGGGGTCGTAACAGGAACCGCCGCTGCACACCTGAGCGGAGAAGACGCCGGAGGCGGGGGCGTACTGTCGCTAGAACAGCTATTTCCGGTAGGCGAAAACGTGCCGAGCGAGCGACCGATGCCGCTTCCGGGAACACTGACCGTAATAGTGCCGGGCTGCTGGGTGAAAACGAACTCGCAAGAGTCGGCGCATACCGTCGAACCCTGCGAATAGCCGGAATCCCAGACGCTACCGCTAGGCGACGCGTGCGACGCGCACTGATTGGCGGGCGGAACCACTGGGCAACTAACGCGACCTACCACATACGACGCGTCGACCCAAGCATCGTTGTTGTCTTTCTGCTGATACTTAAGATCCACTTCGACGGACGTCGAGTTAATCCGCCTCGTGACGCACTGCACGTTACGGTAGGCACTGTTACCGTTCATTTCCGCTGCGTTAGCGCGCACGCCGACTGGTAACTCTGCAAACTAGGACACGTCGGCGACCAATCGTCTGCGGATACAGACGCAGAGAACAGCGCTAACAAACACCCCGCAATCGTCAGCGCGTAACCGCTGCGCCGAACATAATCCACGCGGCCAAAATAATGTATCCCGTCATACGGGAGCACCTCGTTTGAGAGGAGAAGGGGGCGGCGACGGGGTTCAGCAAGCTGGACCCGCGTGCCGACGCCGCCCCTCCTGACTGAAAGGCGGGCCACCGCGCGCAGGAAGGCAAGAATGGCCCGCATGGATCACGCGCCCCGGCGCGGCAGCTTCGACGACTTGATGCCGATGTAGCCGGACGTGAACGCGACCGAGATGGTGACCGCGACCACAACGCAGCAGCGATCTTGGCGACATCGGCGGTGGGATCGTACGCGTCGCCGTCGGCGGCATACGCGCTACCCCCGATGCGACCATCAGGAACGCGGTGGCAGCGAGCATGCGAACGCGGGGGTTCTTGGCGAGACGATTCTTCGTGGTCTTGACGAGCTTGAGCATGGTTTTCTCCTGAAATGGGCGCCGGAATGGCGTCCCCTGATCGATCACATTCCGCGCCTGGGCAACTTAGAGACAGCGATGGCAACGAGACCTGAAAAGATCGCGATACCAAGGGTCTGTCCCGCTTCCGACGACATCGGCGGGATTAACGTCGGCGGAGGCATCCACGCGGTCTGCGTGCATGTGGAGGTCGCTGCGTCGAACTGGACGCAGGTCAGGTACATCCCTGCGCCCACGTCCATCACGCAGCCTGCGAACGTGCAACCGGCTTAGCCGGGACGAAATCGGGAAAGATCACGAGGCGACCATCGACGATCTTCGGCTCGCTCGCCTCGATGGTGTAGTCACCCGGCTCGCGAGCGAACGAGGCCTTCGACGGGTCGAAATACACCTCAAACTTCTCGTAACCGCCGTCGGCGTCAACGAGCCGGGCGCTCTGGAAACCGTGATTTTTGCCCTGCTGTTTCTTATTCGGGACGAGCTTGATCTCGGCGGTGAAACGAACGATACGCTTGGACATAACTGACTCTCCTACGACGTTTGGACGTCTACTTGACTTGGCCGGAAGTGGCCGGTTTTCCGGTCCGAGACCGGGCTAAAACGGTGCTGCGAACGGATGCGCGTCGAGCGCGACGGCTCGACCGAATGGGTTTTCGCCGACCCACTTGGGAGGGCGTCGCGGGTGAGGAACGAGGAAACGAGGTCGCCGAGATCCGTGGTGTCGTCCGCGATGCAGGCGAGGTAGTTCAGCAAGCCGCCGTACTGGCGCTTGCAATGCCGCATCGCGTTTTGAAGGTTCGCCTTGGCGCGGACAACGCTGGACTTGATGCGGCACATCACAGCGCTGACCCACGAGAGCGCCGGGTAGCGGCCGACCAGAAACAGAGCGGGTTCGACCAACACGTCGAGCGGAATTTCATAGCCCTTGCGGTGATAGAAACGACCTTCCCAGCGGACCCACTCAGCGTATTCCTCACGTCGCGGTAGCCCTGCTCCCTACCCTTCTCGTACACCACCAATTGGCTGCGACCGGTGGGCTTGCCGATGTACATCGTCATGCCACTACCGTCGTTCCAGCCCTGTACATTGGACGCAGGAGGGCGACCGCCGTCACGAATTCGCCCAGGTCGTACAACTCCTTGGCAAGCTCGAGACCACGCTCACCCTTGTAATCATCGTGAGCGACATCGACCCGCGTGATCTTGGCGGCGATGGTGTCGAGCATTTCACGGACTTGTGACCACGCCACGTCGTGGTCAAGCCCGCTTCAACGAGGGCGCATGCTGCGCCCGTCATCTCCACGGACACCGTTCCGCGCTGATTTTCGCCACCCCAACAGACGTCGCGCAAGCACTGCCGTCAGGCGTGAGAAGAACCACGTGATGCGCGTAGCCGCGACGGCCGCCCTTCATGCGGGCTCAACGTGGATACCGGACTTCGGTGCCAAGGTACGAACGAACCGCTCGGCGGACCAGATCATCGCATCGCCTTCGGTCTCTGACCCGAAGACGTAACCGGCGCCTGCGCTGAAACGAAGGAAGTCGATATTGGCAGCTACCTGCGAACGCTTCGTAGGGAGCGCCTTCTTCGCGTTCAGGTACTTTGATCCCCTGTTAGCCGACGGGATCACCGGCGCTTCGCGCCGGATCACAGGTGGTCCCCGAAAAGCACGAGCAGCACGCCACCGACGACGTACGTGAAAAACACGCAGACCTTGACCACACCGCGAGCGTTCACAGGCCAGCCTCCAGCAACTCACGCTCGCGAGGGACGAGGTGGGCGTAGGGCCCCTGCCCCACAGCGCTATACGCGCCTCACGAACACGGCGACGGTCGTACGACGAGAGGCCGGGGTACGTCGAGTGAGGATCGACAGGCACGGATGACATGCCACCCGGTAGCAAACCATGCTTCGTGATGGACTCGACCGGCCCGGGAATAACGACCGGTCGAGACGTGTAGTAGTGGCCGGTTAGGCTCGAAAGCCTCTGGAAGTCCGCGTAAGCGCATATCAGGCCTCGTCGCCGGTTTCGTACGGCATGCCGCGATGCCCGCAAGCGGGGCACTCCGTGTCACTCCACTCAAACTGCTCGCGCTCGATATCCGCGCCGCAGTCCGTGCATTCGATATGACGGTGCTTCTTCTCCAGCTTGTCGAAGAAGTTTTCAGTGTCCCACTCACGCTGGCGTTTCTCGTCCCACGGTTCGTTAGGCTCGACGTCATCGGTCTCACCGGCAGCGCCGACGTAGCCGCATTCGTCGCACTCGACTTCGCCAAACGGCTCGTCCGGCTCGACCTGGGCGCCGCACTTCTGGCAGTACGCCGCCATACCCTTCGAATCGAGATAGTCCGCATAGGTGCCAACGCCTGAGCCGTGGCGCGGGACCTTCGAAGAGATGATCGAGATGAGGCCCGACGTCCACGCAACCGAAACGACGACGGCGGTGACAGCCGCGGCGGCGATCAGCCTGACGCCAGTGGTCGAAAGAGCCTGCAATGCGTCCCCATCGACGATCACAGCCAGCCCTCGGCGACCAGCTGAGCGCGGTGATCGGCGTATGCGCGCCACGCGACGAACGCCCGGGCACATGAGACGGTGAACAGGAAAATCCCGGCCGAAAGGACGAAGGCAAGCATGACGGGCCCTCCCCTCACGACTTGGCGATGCGGAACGCGGCCAGCGCAGTGCGCTCGGCGGCTTCGGCATGGATGGAGGCGCACTCGAAGTCCTGCGCGTCCAGCGAAACCAGCTCCATGCGGAGGGCGGTTTCACAGTCCTCGGCGAGCGAAACGATGCACTCGCGGGCGAAGTTGTCGATCATGGCTGGCCCCTGAACGGGTAACACGTCCCGTTATGGGTCGGCACGTTACACTGCCCGTGTTACCTACGTCAACACAGGGTGTTTTATGTCCGCCACGCACGATCTCATGGACAGGGTTAAGGAGCGCCGGGGCCTTACGTCTGACTCGGCGCTAGCACGCTTGCTCGGTGCAACACAAGCGACGGTGAGCACTGGCGTCAGGGAACGCGGCATCCCCAGCCGCACTACATCGAAAGATGTCTAACGCTCTCGGCGAAAGGGCAATCGTATGGGCACTGCGCATCCAAGCAGAACGAGACGCCAAGGTAGACCCCACGAACTCAAAGGTGTGGCTTCGATGGGCTGACGAGATCGGGAAATCGGCAGCGGCCATCCTCCTAGTATTCGGTTTAGCCGTCTATACGCCTAAAGCGTCTGCATTTAGCGGTGAAACACCTGTTTTACAGAACGTTGGCCTATATACATTATGCGAATACCTGAAAAAGCTTCGCAGGCAATTGACACGCCCACGCGCATGCTGTACCGCCGACAGAAAGGAAGACCTGATGCCCTCGGCTACATGGCAACTTGAACCCGGAGAACTGATCACCCTCAGGGTCGACACATACCACTGCGCGAGATCCTGAACTGGGCCATGGCGCGACACGATGGCCGACAGGACATCCAAACCGACAAATGGAGAGGATGGCGGATCGTACAGCAGTACCTCGTTCCACCGGGACGCACGATGGCGGACGGCGGAATCCACATCAACGCGATAAAGTCGCTATTGTTCCACGACGACCAAGAGCAGGTTTTGCGGGCATTGGATGAGGCATGAAGAAAGACCCGGCCAGCGATGGCCGGGTCTTCTTCGTTGAATGGTCGAGAGCGTATCCGCAGGGGAAACCCCTGCACCCCAGACCTTCGGTTGCCCGGGCGAAGCGACAAATCGATTTGCAGTCTCGCCCGGGCGACCGAAGGACGCTCAGTCACCGACGACGATACAGCCACCGCTTGACGAGTACCCCCGCGACGACGCAAGCGACAGTACAAATCACCCGATAACCCACGTGACTCCAATTCACTTGGACGCACCAGCGCGCAGCGGAAGCGGCGCCGGGATACCGTCCGGAACGACCCCAGCGACCGCCGTAGCGAGCGCCGGAGACGCCTCTGGCGTGGAGGGCTTGACGCCATCGCGCGATGGCGTGTCGTCCTTACGCCGCTCTGGCTTAAACGGGTCATAAGCCGGGCCGTTCTTCGCTACGTTCAGACAGATATCGAGGGCCAGCGTGTAACGCGTGCCCTGCTCCGTGATGCAGTGGCAATCCGAATCGTCGCCTTTCGCCACGCAATAGACCTGGGATGCGTGGTGACCTGCTGGCCGTCGTACAGCGGCGCGCTCCAAGGCTGGCTAGGGATACGCGGCATCTGCTGCTCGACGTACTCACCAGCTGTCTTCGGGGCCTTTGAAACCTGCGCAGACGGCTTGGACGGGGAGACTGCAGGCACGGGCTTGACATCCTCCTTCTTCGTCCCGTGCCCGCGAGCACTTCGCCGTGGCGAAACACGTAGATGCCAACCCAACGACCAGAACGAACATGGCGATCGACACGACAGCGGCGATGCGACCCTTCACCTGCGCCCACGGGCGCTTGGCCGTTTCGTGTGCATCGTGGCCGACTTGTAGAACGGGTAAAGGTGAGCCGGGTACTTCCATTCCTTGAACTCACCCAACATGCGCAAGGCGCTGTCCTGCACGTCGTCGTGAGCCTCACGCCATTCGTACCTCAACGCGCTCGCTTTCGTGTGCGCGACAAGATGGATATGGACGTTCACCAGCTTTCGGATGTTCGCGTGTAGAAACGTTGGGTGCTGCGTCATCAACACGATATCGATGCCATCGTGACGATGCGTCTCCATCTCGATGATCGCCTGCGACGGATCGCCACCACGAGACGCGCGCCAATAGCGCTGCGCCTCGTCCACCACGACAAGCGAATCCTTCTCGCAGTGCTTGTGCCACTCAAGGACGCCAGCGTCGTCGAGAGGAAGCACGCCCGGATAGCACTGCCCGTCGATGTTCGCCGAGTAGATCAGACGCCCTGCCTTCTCCTTGCCCCACTGCTCGATCAACTCCATCGCGGCGAGGGTCTTGCCGGAACCGGGTGTGCCCGTTAACAGGTAAATCATGACTTGGGTCCTATCCGCTTGAGAATCATTCGACTACCCGCCGCCGAGGCGAACGCCGACAAAATAATCGTGATTGACCGATCAACGTTGAGGTATGCCATCCACGCAACGGTGTCCGCCGACAACCCGCCGAAAGCCGACTGAATCGCCGACAACGCGGGCTCTACGATAAATTTCTGCGACCCGAACTGGATGCCGAGGAACAGCAACGCAGTGAGCAACCACTGCCCTGCCCTCGTGAAGAAAAGTCGCGACAACGCTGCGCCGCACACTTCAATCAACGGGATAAGAAACGCAGGCACCGTCAGCTCCCCTTAACCGATTTGCCGATGATCACAGCGGCAACGATGTATGCCGCGACCAATGCCCACGCGGCCAGCAATGCTGCCGTGTCGCAAATGCCCGGGCCACCCATAAGATCGTGATCGAGAAACATGACGGGCTTTACAGGGCACGAACCGCGCCCACCCAGCCAGCCCGCATCGTTAAGCTGCACGGGAGCATCATCGTCGCCGTTGTCGATCAAACTCGACACATCCGGGTCGCCGCCCTCCTTCCCGCTGTCCTTATTGCCCCTTGGATCTCTGCCTGAATTCCAAGCGACTGGCACCGCTGACGCTGAGCCTCTACCGCCATCGTGGCAAGCAACGGGTCGCAGCGGTAGCAGGACTCGCGCCGCACGCAGCTTCCGTATATGCGTCGTCGCACAGCTTGCCCGCCGTGCAATCACCATCACCGTCACCGTCGCCGTCACCGCCACCGGTCCCGTTACCCGGCGTAGTCGTTCCACCACCGGGCGTGGTTGAACCGCCGTTGCCGCCTGTCCCCGTCGTGGTTCCCTGATACGTCCCGGTCGTGATCGTGATGCCACCGCCAACACCGGAGCCGGAAAAGGAGCCGCTACCCGTCTGCTGCTGCTGAGGGTCGGACACAGGAGGGTTAGGCGGCGTAGGCGGCGGCTGGCCGGCGTCGCCTGCGCAGGAAGCCGCAGAACCGTTGACAGCGCAGCCGGACGGCTGCTGAGGGGGTGCACCACCACCCGGATCGGTCGGGCCGCTCACGCACGTTTGCGCGCCCGAACTGCTGACCGAGCAGAACTGATTCGAATTGGGGTCGTAACAGGAACCGCCGCTGCACACCTGAGGCGGAGAAGACGCCGGAGGCGGGGGCGTACTGTCGCTAGAACAGCTATTTCCGGTAGGCGAAAACGTGCCGAGCGAGCGACCGATGCCGCTTCCGGGAACACTGACCGTAATAGTGCCGGGCTGCTGGGTGAAAACGAACTCGCAAGAGTCGGCGCATACCGTCGAACCCTGCGAATAGCCGGAATCCCAGACGCTACCGCTAGGCGACGCGTGCGACGCGCACTGATTGGCGGGCGGAACCACTGGGCAACTAACGCGACCTACCACATACGACGCGTCGACCCAAGCATCGTTGTTGTCTTTCTGCTGATACTTAAGATCCACTTCGACGGACGTCGAGTTAATCCGCCTCGTGACGCACTGCACGTTACGGTAGGCACTGTTACCGTTCATTTCCGCTGCGTTAGACGCGCACGCCGACTGGTAACTCTGCAAACTAGGACACGTCGGCGACCAATCGTCTGCGGATACAGACGCAGAGAACAGCGCTAACAAACACCCCGCAATCGTCAGCGCGTAACCGCTGCGCCGAACATAATCCACGCGGCCAAAATAATGTATCCCGTCATACGGGAGCACCTCGTTTGAGAGGGAGGAAGGGGCGGCGGCGACGGGGTCCAGCAAGCTGGACACCCGCGTGCCGACGCCGCCCCTCCTGACTGAAAGGCGGGCCACCGCGCGCAGGAAGGCAAGAATGGCCCGCATGGATCACGCGCCCCGGCGCGGCAGCTTCGACGACTTGATGCCGATGTAGCCGGACGTGAACGCGACCGAGATGGTGACCGCGACCACAACCGCAGCAGCGATCTTGGCGACATCGGCGGTGGGATCGTACGCGTCGCCGTCGGCGGCATACGCGCTACCCACCGATGCGACCATCAGGAACGCGGTGGCAGCGAGCATGCGAACGCGGGGGTTCTTGGCGAGACGATTCTTCGTGGTCTTGACGAGCTTGAGCATGGTTTTCTCCTGAAATGGGCGCCGGAATGGCGTCCCCTGATCGATCACATTCCGCGCCTGGGCAACTTAGAGACAGCGATGGCAACGAGACCTGAAAAGATCGCGATACCAAGGGTCTGTCCCGCTTCCGACGACATCGGCGGGATTAACGTCGGCGGAGGCATCCACGCGGTCTGCGTGCATGTGGAGGTCGCTGCGTCGAACTGGACGCAGGTCAGGTACATCCCTGCGCCCACGTCCATCACGCAGCCTGCGAACGTGCAACCGGCTTAGCCGGGACGAAATCGGGAAAGATCACGAGGCGACCATCGACGATCTTCGGCTCGCTCGCCTCGATGGTGTAGTCACCCGGCTCGCGAGCGAACGAGGCCTTCGACGGGTCGAAATACACCTCAAACTTCTCGTAACCGCCGTCGGCGTCAACGAGCCGGGCGCTCTGGAAACCGTGATTTTTGCCCTGCTGTTTCTTATTCGGGACGAGCTTGATCTCGGCGGTGAAACGAACGATACGCTTGGACATAACTGACTCTCCTACGACGTTTGGACGTCTACTTGACTTGGCCGGAAGTGGCCGGTTTTCCGGTCCGAGACCGGGCTAAAACGGTGCTGCGAACGGATGCGCGTCGAGCGCGACGGCTCGACCGAATGGGTTTTCGCCGACCCACTTGGGAGTGGCGTCGCGGGTGAGGAACGAGGAAACGAGGTCGCCGAGATCCGTGGTGTCGTCCGCGATGCAGGCGAGGTAGTTCAGCAAGCCGCCGTACTGGCGCTTGCAATGCCGCATCGCGTTTTGAAGGTTCGCCTTGGCGCGGACAACGCTGGACTTGATGCGGCACATCACAGCGCTGACCCACGAGAGCGCCGGGTAGCGGCCGACCAGAAACAGAGCGGGTTCGACCAACACGTCGAGCGGAATTTCATAGCCCTTGCGGTGATAGAAACGACCTTCCCAGCGGACCCACTCAGCGTATTCCTCACCGTCGCGGTAGCCCTGCTCCCTACCCTTCTCGTACACCACCAATTGGCTGCGACCGGTGGGCTTGCCGATGTACATCGTCATGCCACTACCGTCGTTCCAGCCCTGTACATTGGACGCAGGAGGGCGACCGCCCGTCACGAATTCGCCCAGGTCGTACAACTCCTTGGCAAGCTCGAGACCACGCTCACCCTTGTAATCATCGTGAGCGACATCGACCCGCGTGATCTTGGCGGCGATGGTGTCGAGCATTTCACGGACTTGTGACCACGCCACGTCGTGGTCAAAGCCCGCTTCAACGAGGGCGCATGCTGCGCCCGTCATCTCCACGGACACCGTTCCGCGCTGATTTTCGCCACCCCAACAGACGTCGCCGCAAGCACTGCCGTCAGGCGTGAGAAGAACCACGTGATGCGCGTAGCCGCGACGGCCGCCCTTCATGGCGGGCTCAACGTGGATACCGGACTTCGGTGCCAAGGTACGAACGAACCGCTCGGCGGACCAGATCATCGCATCGCCTTCGGTCTCTGACCCGAAGACGTAACCGGCGCCTGCGCTGAAACGAAGGAAGTCGATATTGGCAGCTACCTGCGAACGCTTCGTAGGGAGCGCCTTCTTCGCGTTCAGGTACTTTGATCCCCTGTTAGCCGACGGGATCACCGGCGCTTCGCGCCGGATCACAGGTGGTCCCCGAAAAGCACGAGCAGCACGCCACCGACGACGTACGTGAAAAACACGCAGACCTTGACCACACCGCGAGCGTTCACAGGCCAGCCTCCAGCAACTCACGCTCGCGAGGGACGAGGTGGGCGTAGGGCCCCCTGCCCCACAGCGCTATACGCGCCTCACGAACACGGCGACGGTCGTACGACGAGAGGCCGGGGTACGTCGAGTGAGGATCGACAGGCACGGATGACATGCCACCCGGTAGCAAACCATGCTTCGTGATGGACTCGACCGGCCCGGGAATAACGACCGGTCGAGACGTGTAGTAGTGGTGCCGGTTAGGCTCGAAAGCCTCTGGAAGTCCGCGTAAGCGCATATCAGGCCTCGTCGCCGGTTTCGTACGGCATGCCGCGATGCCCGCAAGCGGGGCACTCCGTGTCACTCCACTCAAACTGCTCGCGCTCGATATCCGCGCCGCAGTCCGTGCATTCGATATGACGGTGCTTCTTCTCCAGCTTGTCGAAGAAGTTTTCAGTGTCCCACTCACGCTGGCGTTTCTCGTCCCACGGTTCGTTAGGCTCGACGTCATCGGTCTCACCGGCAGCGCCGACGTAGCCGCATTCGTCGCACTCGACTTCGCCAAACGGCTCGTCCGGCTCGACCTGGGCGCCGCACTTCTGGCAGTACGCCGCCATACCCTTCGAATCGAGATAGTCCGCATAGGTGCCAACGCCTGAGCCGTGGCGCGGGACCTTCGAAGAGATGATCGAGATGAGGCCCGACGTCCACGCAACCGAAACGACGACGGCGGTGACAGCCGCGGCGGCGATCAGCCTGACGCCAGTGGTCGAAAGAGCCTGCAATGCGTCCCCATCGACGATCACAGCCAGCCCTCGGCGACCAGCTGAGCGCGGTGATCGGCGTATGCGCGCCACGCGACGAACGCCCGGGCACATGAGACGGTGAACAGGAAAATCCCGGCCGAAAGGACGAAGGCAAGCATGACGGGCCCTCCCCTCACGACTTGGCGATGCGGAACGCGGCCAGCGCAGTGCGCTCGGCGGCTTCGGCATGGATGGAGGCGCACTCGAAGTCCTGCGCGTCCAGCGAAACCAGCTCCATGCGGAGGGCGGTTTCACAGTCCTCGGCGAGCGAAACGATGCACTCGCGGGCGAAGTTGTCGATCATGGCTGGCCCCTGAACGGGTAACACGTCCCGTTATGGGTCGGCACGTTACACTGCCCGTGTTACCTACGTCAACACAGGGTGTTTTATGTCCGCCACGCACGATCTCATGGACAGGGTTAAGGAGCGCCGGGGCCTTACGTCTGACTCGGCGCTAGCACGCTTGCTCGGTGCAACACAAGCGACGGTGAGCAACTGGCGTCAGGGAACGCGGCATCCCCAGCCGCACTACATCGAAAAGATGTCTAACGCTCTCGGCGAAAGGGCAATCGTATGGGCACTGCGCATCCAAGCAGAACGAGACGCCAAGGTAGACCCCACGAACTCAAAGGTGTGGCTTCGATGGGCTGACGAGATCGGGAAATCGGCAGCGGCCATCCTCCTAGTATTCGGTTTAGCCGTCTATACGCCTAAAGCGTCTGCATTTAGCGGTGAAACACCTGTTTTACAGAACGTTGGCCTATATACATTATGCGAATACCTGAAAAAGCTTCGCAGGCAATTGACACGCCCCACGCGCATGCTGTACCGCCGACAGAAAGGAAGACCTGATGCCCTCGGCTACATGGCAACTTGAACCCGGAGAACTGATCACCCCTCAGGGTCGACACATACCACTGCGCGAGATCCTGAACTGGGCCATGGCGCGACACGATGGCCGACAGGACATCCAAACCGACAAATGGAGAGGATGGCGGATCGTACAGCAGTACCTCGTTCCACCGGGACGCACGATGGCGGACGGCGGAATCCACATCAACGCGATAAAGTCGCTATTGTTCCACGACGACCAAGAGCAGGTTTTGCGGGCATTGGATGAGGCATGAAGAAAGACCCGGCCAGCGATGGCCGGGTCTTCTTCGTTGAATGGTCGAGAGCGTATCCGCAGGGGAAACCCCTGCACCCCAGACCTTCGGTTGCCCGGGCGAAGCGACAAATCGATTTGCAGTCTCGCCCGGGCGACCGAAGGACGCTCAGTCACCGACGACGATACAGCCACCGCTTGACGAGTACCCCCGCGACGACGCAAGCGACAGTACAAATCACCCGATAACCCACGTGACTCCAATTCACTTGGACGCACCAGCGCGCAGCGGAAGCGGCGCCGGGATACCGTCCGGAACGACCCCAGCGACCGCCGTAGCGAGCGCCGGAGACGCCTCTGGCGTGGAGGGCTTGACGCCATCGCGCGATGGCGTGTCGTCCTTACGCCGCTCTGGCTTAAACGGGTCATAAGCCGGGCCGTTCTTCGCTACGTTCAGACAGATATCGAGGGCCAGCGTGTAACGCGTGCCCTGCTCCGTGATGCAGTGGCAATCCGAATCGTCGCCTTTCGCCACGCAATAGACCTGGGGATGCGTGGTGACCTGCTGGCCGTCGTACAGCGGCGCGCTCCAAGGCTGGCTAGGGATACGCGGCATCTGCTGCTCGACGTACTCACCAGCTGTCTTCGGGGCCTTTGAAACCTGCGCAGACGGCTTGGACGGGGAGACTGCAGGCACGGGCTTGACATCCTCCTTCTTCGTCCCCGTGCCCGCGAGCACTTCGCCGTGGCGAAACACGTAGATGCCAACCCCAACGACCAGAACGAACATGGCGATCGACACGACAGCGGCGATGCGACCCTTCACCTGCGCCCACGGGCGCTTGGCCCGTTTCGTGTGCATCGTGGCCGACTTGTAGAACGGGTAAAGGTGAGCCGGGTACTTCCATTCCTTGAACTCACCCAACATGCGCAAGGCGCTGTCCTGCACGTCGTCGTGAGCCTCACGCCATTCGTACCTCAACGCGCTCGCTTTCGTGTGCGCGACAAGATGGATATGGACGTTCACCAGCTTTCGGATGTTCGCGTGTAGAAACGTTGGGTGCTGCGTCATCAACACGATATCGATGCCATCGTGACGATGCGTCTCCATCTCGATGATCGCCTGCGACGGATCGCCACCACGAGACGCGCGCCAATAGCGCTGCGCCTCGTCCACCACGACAAGCGAATCCTTCTCGCAGTGCTTGTGCCACTCAAGGACGCCAGCGTCGTCGAGAGGAAGCACGCCCGGATAGCACTGCCCGTCGATGTTCGCCGAGTAGATCAGACGCCCTGCCTTCTCCTTGCCCCACTGCTCGATCAACTCCATCGCGGCGAGGGTCTTGCCGGAACCGGGTGTGCCCGTTAACAGGTAAATCATGACTTGGGTCCTATCCGCTTGAGAATCATTCGACTACCCGCCGCCGAGGCGAACGCCGACAAAATAATCGTGATTGACCGATCAACGTTGAGGTATGCCATCCACGCAACGGTGTCCGCCGACAACCCGCCGAAAGCCGACTGAATCGCCGACAACGCGGGCTCTACGATAAATTTCTGCGACCCGAACTGGATGCCGAGGAACAGCAACGCAGTGAGCAACCACTGCCCTGCCCTCGTGAAGAAAAGTCGCGACAACGCTGCGCCGCACACTTCAATCAACGGGATAAGAAACGCAGGCACCGTCAGCTCCCCTTAACCGATTTGCCGATGATCACAGCGGCAACGATGTATGCCGCGACCAATGCCCACGCGGCCAGCAATGCTGCCGTGTCGCAAATGCCCGGGCCACCCATAAGATCGTGATCGAGAAACATGACGGGCTTTACAGGGCACGAACCGCGCCCACCCAGCCAGCCCGCATCGTTAAGCTGCACGGGAGCATCATCGTCGCCGTTGTCGATCAAACTCGACACATCCGGGTCGCCGCCCTCCTTCCCGCTGTCCTTATTGCCCCCTTGGATCTCTGCCTGAATTCCAAGCGACTGGCACCGCTGACGCTGAGCCTCTACCGCCATCGTGGCAAGCAACGGGTCGCCAGCGGTAGCAGGACTCGCGCCGCACGCAGCTTCCGTATATGCGTCGTCGCACAGCTTGCCCGCCGTGCAATCACCATCACCGTCACCGTCGCCGTCACCGCCACCGGTCCCGTTACCCGGCGTAGTCGTTCCACCACCGGGCGTGGTTGAACCGCCGTTGCCGCCTGTCCCCGTCGTGGTTCCCTGATACGTCCCGGTCGTGATCGTGATGCCACCGCCAACACCGGAGCCGGAAAAGGAGCCGCTACCCGTCTGCTGCTGCTGAGGGTCGGACACAGGAGGGTTAGGCGGCGTAGGCGGCGGCTGGCCGGCGTCGCCTGCGCAGGAAGCCGCAGAACCGTTGACAGCGCAGCCGGACGGCTGCTGAGGGGGTGCACCACCACCCGGATCGGTCGGGCCGCTCACGCACGTTTGCGCGCCCGAACTGCTGACCGAGCAGAACTGATTCGAATTGGGGTCGTAACAGGAACCGCCGCTGCACACCTGAGGCGGAGAAGACGCCGGAGGCGGGGGCGTACTGTCGCTAGAACAGCTATTTCCGGTAGGCGAAAACGTGCCGAGCGAGCGACCGATGCCGCTTCCGGGAACACTGACCGTAATAGTGCCGGGCTGCTGGGTGAAAACGAACTCGCAAGAGTCGGCGCATACCGTCGAACCCTGCGAATAGCCGGAATCCCAGACGCTACCGCTAGGCGACGCGTGCGACGCGCACTGATTGGCGGGCGGAACCACTGGGCAACTAACGCGACCTACCACATACGACGCGTCGACCCAAGCATCGTTGTTGTCTTTCTGCTGATACTTAAGATCCACTTCGACGGACGTCGAGTTAATCCGCCTCGTGACGCACTGCACGTTACGGTAGGCACTGTTACCGTTCATTTCCGCTGCGTTAGACGCGCACGCCGACTGGTAACTCTGCAAACTAGGACACGTCGGCGACCAATCGTCTGCGGATACAGACGCAGAGAACAGCGCTAACAAACACCCCGCAATCGTCAGCGCGTAACCGCTGCGCCGAACATAATCCACGCGGCCAAAATAATGTATCCCGTCATACGGGAGCACCTCGTTTGAGAGGGAGGAAGGGGCGGCGGCGACGGGGTCCAGCAAGCTGGACACCCGCGTGCCGACGCCGCCCTCCTGACTGAAAGGCGGGCCACCGCGCGCAGGAAGGCAAGAATGGCCCGCATGGATCACGCGCCCCGGCGCGGCAGCTTCGACGACTTGATGCCGATGTAGCCGGACGTGAACGCGACCGAGATGGTGACCGCGACCACAACCGCAGCAGCGATCTTGGCGACATCGGCGGTGGGATCGTACGCGTCGCCGTCGGCGGCATACGCGCTACCCACCGATGCGACCATCAGGAACGCGGTGGCAGCGAGCATGCGAACGCGGGGGTTCTTGGCGAGACGATTCTTCGTGGTCTTGACGAGCTTGAGCATGGTTTTCTCCTGAAATGGGCGCCGGAATGGCGTCCCCTGATCGATCACATTCCGCGCCTGGGCAACTTAGAGACAGCGATGGCAACGAGACCTGAAAAGATCGCGATACCAAGGGTCTGTCCCGCTTCCGACGACATCGGCGGGATTAACGTCGGCGGAGGCATCCACGCGGTCTGCGTGCATGTGGAGGTCGCTGCGTCGAACTGGACGCAGGTCAGGTACATCCCTGCGCCCACGTCCATCACGCAGCCTGCGAACGTGCAACCGGCTTAGCCGGGACGAAATCGGGAAAGATCACGAGGCGACCATCGACGATCTTCGGCTCGCTCGCCTCGATGGTGTAGTCACCCGGCTCGCGAGCGAACGAGGCCTTCGACGGGTCGAAATACACCTCAAACTTCTCGTAACCGCCGTCGGCGTCAACGAGCCGGGCGCTCTGGAAACCGTGATTTTTGCCCTGCTGTTTCTTATTCGGGACGAGCTTGATCTCGGCGGTGAAACGAACGATACGCTTGGACATAACTGACTCTCCTACGACGTTTGGACGTCTACTTGACTTGGCCGGAAGTGGCCGGTTTTCCGGTCCGAGACCGGGCTAAAACGGTGCTGCGAACGGATGCGCGTCGAGCGCGACGGCTCGACCGAATGGGTTTTCGCCGACCCACTTGGGAGTGGCGTCGCGGGTGAGGAACGAGGAAACGAGGTCGCCGAGATCCGTGGTGTCGTCCGCGATGCAGGCGAGGTAGTTCAGCAAGCCGCCGTACTGGCGCTTGCAATGCCGCATCGCGTTTTGAAGGTTCGCCTTGGCGCGGACAACGCTGGACTTGATGCGGCACATCACAGCGCTGACCCACGAGAGCGCCGGGTAGCGGCCGACCAGAAACAGAGCGGGTTCGACCAACACGTCGAGCGGAATTTCATAGCCCTTGCGGTGATAGAAACGACCTTCCCAGCGGACCCACTCAGCGTATTCCTCACCGTCGCGGTAGCCCTGCTCCCTACCCTTCTCGTACACCACCAATTGGCTGCGACCGGTGGGCTTGCCGATGTACATCGTCATGCCACTACCGTCGTTCCAGCCCTGTACATTGGACGCAGGAGGGCGACCGCCCGTCACGAATTCGCCCAGGTCGTACAACTCCTTGGCAAGCTCGAGACCACGCTCACCCTTGTAATCATCGTGAGCGACATCGACCCGCGTGATCTTGGCGGCGATGGTGTCGAGCATTTCACGGACTTGTGACCACGCCACGTCGTGGTCAAAGCCCGCTTCAACGAGGGCGCATGCTGCGCCCGTCATCTCCACGGACACCGTTCCGCGCTGATTTTCGCCACCCCAACAGACGTCGCCGCAAGCACTGCCGTCAGGCGTGAGAAGAACCACGTGATGCGCGTAGCCGCGACGGCCGCCCTTCATGGCGGGCTCAACGTGGATACCGGACTTCGGTGCCAAGGTACGAACGAACCGCTCGGCGGACCAGATCATCGCATCGCCTTCGGTCTCTGACCCGAAGACGTAACCGGCGCCTGCGCTGAAACGAAGGAAGTCGATATTGGCAGCTACCTGCGAACGCTTCGTAGGGAGCGCCTTCTTCGCGTTCAGGTACTTTGATCCCCTGTTAGCCGACGGGATCACCGGCGCTTCGCGCCGGATCACAGGTGGTCCCCGAAAAGCACGAGCAGCACGCCACCGACGACGTACGTGAAAAACACGCAGACCTTGACCACACCGCGAGCGTTCACAGGCCAGCCTCCAGCAACTCACGCTCGCGAGGGACGAGGTGGGCGTAGGGCCCCCTGCCCCACAGCGCTATACGCGCCTCACGAACACGGCGACGGTCGTACGACGAGAGGCCGGGGTACGTCGAGTGAGGATCGACAGGCACGGATGACATGCCACCCGGTAGCAAACCATGCTTCGTGATGGACTCGACCGGCCCGGGAATAACGACCGGTCGAGACGTGTAGTAGTGGTGCCGGTTAGGCTCGAAAGCCTCTGGAAGTCCGCGTAAGCGCATATCAGGCCTCGTCGCCGGTTTCGTACGGCATGCCGCGATGCCCGCAAGCGGGGCACTCCGTGTCACTCCACTCAAACTGCTCGCGCTCGATATCCGCGCCGCAGTCCGTGCATTCGATATGACGGTGCTTCTTCTCCAGCTTGTCGAAGAAGTTTTCAGTGTCCCACTCACGCTGGCGTTTCTCGTCCCACGGTTCGTTAGGCTCGACGTCATCGGTCTCACCGGCAGCGCCGACGTAGCCGCATTCGTCGCACTCGACTTCGCCAAACGGCTCGTCCGGCTCGACCTGGGCGCCGCACTTCTGGCAGTACGCCGCCATACCCTTCGAATCGAGATAGTCCGCATAGGTGCCAACGCCTGAGCCGTGGCGCGGGACCTTCGAAGAGATGATCGAGATGAGGCCCGACGTCCACGCAACCGAAACGACGACGGCGGTGACAGCCGCGGCGGCGATCAGCCTGACGCCAGTGGTCGAAAGAGCCTGCAATGCGTCCCCATCGACGATCACAGCCAGCCCTCGGCGACCAGCTGAGCGCGGTGATCGGCGTATGCGCGCCACGCGACGAACGCCCGGGCACATGAGACGGTGAACAGGAAAATCCCGGCCGAAAGGACGAAGGCAAGCATGACGGGCCCTCCCCTCACGACTTGGCGATGCGGAACGCGGCCAGCGCAGTGCGCTCGGCGGCTTCGGCATGGATGGAGGCGCACTCGAAGTCCTGCGCGTCCAGCGAAACCAGCTCCATGCGGAGGGCGGTTTCACAGTCCTCGGCGAGCGAAACGATGCACTCGCGGGCGAAGTTGTCGATCATGGCTGGCCCCTGAACGGGTAACACGTCCCGTTATGGGTCGGCACGTTACACTGCCCGTGTTACCTACGTCAACACAGGGTGTTTTATGTCCGCCACGCACGATCTCATGGACAGGGTTAAGGAGCGCCGGGGCCTTACGTCTGACTCGGCGCTAGCACGCTTGCTCGGTGCAACACAAGCGACGGTGAGCAACTGGCGTCAGGGAACGCGGCATCCCCAGCCGCACTACATCGAAAAGATGTCTAACGCTCTCGGCGAAAGGGCAATCGTATGGGCACTGCGCATCCAAGCAGAACGAGACGCCAAGGTAGACCCCACGAACTCAAAGGTGTGGCTTCGATGGGCTGACGAGATCGGGAAATCGGCAGCGGCCATCCTCCTAGTATTCGGTTTAGCCGTCTATACGCCTAAAGCGTCTGCATTTAGCGGTGAAACACCTGTTTTACAGAACGTTGGCCTATATACATTATGCGAAGTTGTGATAACCATTACAGCGCTACGCTGGGAACTCACGCGCTGATGATTAACCACTCAGCACAACGGCTCCCAGCCATGTCCTCCGCGCCCGGGTGAATCGCGTAAGCGACCACCCTCTCCATTCCTCAGTCATCAACCGTGCGCGTGACCGCGGATGTGCTGACAGACGAGATGCGCCACTTCCATGGGGGCTTCACGCGCAGGGAAATGACCCACCCCAGAAAGCACCTGACGTCGATAGCCGCCACTGAAGTAGGATTCGAGCCCTTCGGACTCTTCGGGCGGGTCGCATTCATCGGCGCCGCCCTGCAAGAACAGCATCGGCACCTCGAGCGTTTCGGTCGCATCGACCATGGCGCGCGCCGCGTCGTAGTCGGGGTCCATTGGACGGAGTTCCCAGCGCGACTGGTAGCCGTGAAGAGTAATCGCGACCCAGTCCGGATTTGAAAAGGCTTGTGCCGCCACCGCGAAGGCGTCTTCGGTGATCCACGCCGTCGGCCCCCACGTGTCCCATTGCCGTCGGGCAAAGCCGATGGGATCGTTGCGCACCGCTTGCGCGCCCGCTTCCGCCGTCATGAACCACTGATACCACCAGCGAGCACATTGTGGGTAAGCCGGAACGGTGAACCGCCCGCGAGGTGAATAGCCGATGGCAATGACGGTGGCGGATAAGAGGCGCGCAGGCGCCATCGCCGCCATATGGTAGGTGGCGCGGCCGCCCCAATCGTGGCCGACAATATGGAAGGCGCCGATACCCAGGGCGTCCATGAGATCGAACGCGTCCTGAGCAATGGCGACCCCCGAGCCATCGCGAATGGTTGCGCCGTCGCGAAACTGCGTTTTGCCAAACCCCCGCAGGTCCGGGGCAATCCACCTCAAACCTGCCGCTTCCAGATTCGGGACGACCCCGCTCCACGCGCTGGCATCGTCCGGCCAGCCGTGAAGAAGCAGCACGGTTTGGCCGTCCCGAGGTCCACCCTCGGCATAGTGAATACGAAGCTTTGCGGTGTCGACCAATGGCATCTGGAGTTCCTCGACGGATGAAAGTGCCATCGCCGCGCGGCGGTGGACTGACGCGCATCCCGATGGGCGGAAGCTGACTATCCGTGGCTCGACCCGAAGGCCGCATGAATTCCCTGCCGTTCCCTCGCGATTCTTGAATCGTTGCTGGTCTGCATGGCTAAACGTTCCACCCGGCCGCGATCGCGAAAAGAAAGTGTAAATTCTTCAACACCGAAAGATTCGGGAAAAATCCGTACGCATACACTTAGCCACTTGCTGCTGAAGTGCGGATCAATCGTGCCCGTCATCAGTGCGTCTGAAACGACAGAGGAGCACGCCTGGCATCCCCCCGTCACCCAACGGGCTTAGGTTTCCAACCGGAATATATGGACAGTTATCCCAGTCGAATGATCATCGCGATCGATGTATCGCTGATGGCCACCCATCATCCAACCCCCTGCGCGCAAGGCGTGGGCCGGATCCGCCTGGGCTGATCCCGCTCGCTCCCGGCCGCTGTCGGAGCAGAGCGATGTACAACATCAAACATAGCGTGCCGGCCACCCTGGCCCGGCGCGGATGCCGGTGCGTGCGCGTACCCGGTCGTGCCATGAACCACCCTGCCCTCATCGCTGCCGCTCTGGCGGCTGCGCTCCTGCTGGCCGGTTGTGACCGGGCCACAACCGATGTCGCGTCCGATGCCGCGCCGGCTTTCAGTGTCCATGGCAACCGCATTGAGGTCGGCCCGCGCTCACCGCTGCGGAGCGAGCTTCGTATCGCGCCGGTCGCTGTCGACACTGCGCCCATGCATGTCACCTGGCCCGCGACGGTGGAGATCGACCCTGCCCGCTCGGTGACGGTGCTCGCACCGGGTGCCGGGCGGATCGCCCGGGTCGACGTCGTCCTGGGTGAAAAAGTGCGGGAAGGACAGGTCCTGCTGACGATGACCTCCGGCGATGTCGCGCAGGCCCGGTCCGACCAGGCCCGGGCGCGCGACGCCGAAGCCCTTGCGAAGCAGGCGCTGACTCGCGCTCAGCGGGTGACTGAAGCGGGTGGCGCAGCCACGAAGGATCTCGAGGCGGCCAGGAGCGCGTATGCGCAGGCGTCGGCCGAACGTACCCGGGCGGATACCCAGGTGGCGGCACTCACCGGTACCTCACGCACGGCGTCAAACGCGTCCGTCCTCGACATTCGTGCACCTATGGATGGCGTCGTGACCTCGCTCGGTGTCGCGGCGGGTTCGTGGATCAACGACACCAGCACCGTGCTGATGGCGGTCACCGACCTCGATCGGATGTGGGTCACCGCCAACGTGCCGGAGGCGGACAGCGCATCGGTGTCCGGCGGGAGTAATGCAACGCTCACTTTCACCGCACTGCCAGGCGTGACCTTGCAGGGCAAGGTCGATGTCATCGATCCGGTGCTCGACAGCACCACGCGACGCATCAAGGTTCACCTCAGGGTGGACAACGCCGGGCACCGCCTGCTGCCAAACATGTTCGGGACGGCGGCATTCGCGGTTCCGGGTGGCCCTCGCCTCTTCGTACCGCAGACGGCTCTGGTCATGGATAACGACCGGCGCAGTGTGTTCGTCGAGCGCGCGCCCTGGCAGTTTGAGCGTCGCGACATCGATACGGGCCGCGACGAAGGCGCGACCGTGGAAGTCGTTCACGGCCTGCAAGCCGGCGATCGTGTCGTCGTGCGTGGCGGAGTGCTGCTGCAATGATCGCGCGCCTGATCGCCTTTTGCTTCCACCGCCGTGGCGTGGTGTTCGCCGTGATGCTGCTGACCCTGGGCTACGGCTACTACGCCTCGACCCAGCTGGCCATCGAAGCCTACCCCGAGCTGAGCGACGTCACCGCCCAGGTAACTACCCAGGCCCCCGGGCTGGCCGCCGAAGAGGTGGAGCAGCAGATCACGACGCCGATCGAGCGTGCGCTCGCCGGTGTGCCCGGGCTCGCCTCGATGCGGTCGAGCAGTTCATTCGGGCTGTCCCTGATCACGATGACGTTCAGCGAGGGCAGCGAGGATTACTGGGTACGTTCACGCATTCGTGAGCAACTGGAAAACGTGACACTGCCGGCCGGCGTGTCTGCGGGACTGGATGCCGTGACCGGCCCGGCGGGCGAGATCTACCGTTACACGCTCGAATCCCCATCGAAGAACCTGATGCAGCTATCGGAACTGCAGCGCTGGACCGTCATCCCGGCGCTGCAGAAGGTGCCCGGTGTGGCCGCCGTCAACAACTTCGGCGGCTTTACGAGGGAGTACCAGCTCACGGTCGACCCCGATGCGTTGCAGCGCTACGGCGTGGGCATGAACGATGTCATCGCCGCCATGAGCGCCAACAACGCCAACGCCGGCGGCGGCCGGATCTCGCGTGGCGAGCAGTCGTACGTCGTGCGTGGTATCGGTCTGGTCCGGACCCTGGACGCCATGGGTGCCATCGTTGTCAGTCACAGCAACGGCGTGCCCGTTATGCTGCGCGATCTTGGGCAGCTGTCCTACGGTCACCAGACACGCGAAGGCATCCTGGGCAAGGACGGCAATCCCGATGCGATAGAAGGCATCGTGGACATGCTGTTGCACGAGAACGCCTCGCGCGTGCTCCAGGGCATTCACACGACCGTCGATGAGCTGAACCGGAAGCTCGCGGCGGAGGATGTCCGTATCGTTCCCTATATCGACCGCGACGATCTCGTGCAGGCGACGGTGCACAAGGTCGAGCATACGGTCATCGAGGGTGTGGGCCTCGTCTGTATCGTGCTGATCCTGTTTCTGGGCAGCCCACGCAGCGCGCTGATCGCCGCCGTCACGATCCCGTTTTCGCTGGTCGTGGTGTTCATCCTGATGCATCTGACGCACACGCCGGCGAATCTGTTTTCCCTGGGTGCCATCGATTTCGGCGTGATAGTCGACGGTGCGATCGTGGTGACCGAAACCATCCTGCGTCGCCGCGAGGCCGATCCGGAGGCGACGCTCACGCCCGAAACCGTGCTGGATGCGACGGGCAAGGTGGCGCGTCCGATCTTCTTTGCCACGCTCATCATCATCACGGCCTATGCGCCGCTGCTCGCGTTCGAGCATGCCGAAGGCAAGCTGTTCGCTCCCATGGCGTACACCGTGGGCTTCGCCCTGCTCGGCGCGCTGGTGACGACGCTGGTGCTCGTCCCCTCGCTTGCCTACATGGCGTTCCGCAGGCCGAGGAAAATCTTCCACAACCGACCGCTGGAACGCCTGCAGGATGCCTATGGACGTGCGCTGAAGCGTCTGATTGGCCGGCCATCGGTGGCGGTGATCATCGTTGTGGCGGCCCTGGTCTGCGTCGTATCGCTGGGCGCCAGCGTCGGCCAGGAGTTTCTGCCGGAGCTGGACGAAGGTGGACTGTGGGTGCAGGTGCAGTTGCCCTCGGGCCTTTCCCTGGAGAAGGCCAGCAGCATGGCCAGCCAGTATCGCGACGCGGTGCGCGAGTTTCCCGAGGTGTCGTATGTGGTGACCCAGCTGGGTCGCAACGACGACGGTACGGACCCGTGGACACCCTCGCACATCGAGTCCGGTGTTGGCCTCAAACCCTATGACAGCTGGCCGCATGGCGAGACGAAGGCGCAGTTCATCACCAGGCTCAACCGCCGCCTGCAGGCCATTCCCGGCATCAGCGTGGGCATCAGCCAGCCCATCATCGATGGCGAGAACGACAAGATAGGCGGTGCGCACAGTCCCCTGGTGCTGCGCATCTACGGCGACGATTTCAGGGAGCTTCGCCGCATCGGCGATGCCGTGGTCGGCGTGCTGAAGGGCCTGGACGGAACGGCCGACGCCTCGGTGTTCCAGGAGCCGCCGGTGCCGCAGGTGGCGATCGAGATCGACCGCGAAGCCGCCGCGCGCTATGGCATCAACGTAAGCGACGTCGACGCGCTGATCCAGACGGCCCTGGGCGGCGCCCCCGTGTCGCAGGTGTACGTGGACGACCGGGTTTACAACATGACGGCCAAGGTCTCGCGCGACATCGCCAGCAGCCCGGACAAGCTGGGTGCCCTGACCTTGCGCAGCGCGGAGGGCGCGCAGATTCCCCTGTCCTCGGTCACGCGGATCCGGGAGCAATCCGGTGAGGCGACGGTGGCGCACGAAATGGGCGAGCGGAACCTGATCGTGCGGATCGACAACCGTGGCCGCGCGCTGTCGGATTACCTCGCCGACGCGGATCGCCAGATCGCAGCGAAGGTGACTTTCGACAAGAGCCGGTACCGGCTGCAATGGGGTGGCCAGTTCGAAAATCAGCGACGCGCGCAGTCGCGGCTGGCGTTGGCGCTTGTCATGGTGCTCGCCGTGATGACGATCTTCCTCTTTTCCGAATTCGGCAGGCTGCGCCAGGCGGCGCTGGTGCTTGGCGTCGTGCCGCTCGCGGCCGTGGGTGGACTGATCGCCATCACCGTGCGCGGTGAGACACTGAACATCGCGACCGCCGTGGGCTTCATCGCGCTGTTCGGTGTGGCTGTTCAGAACGGCGTGATCATGGTCTCCAACTTCAACCGGGTGCGAGAGAAAGGTGCATCCATCGAAGCCGCGGTGCTGGCGGGTGCCACGCAGCGATTCCGCCCGGTGCTGATGACCGCTACCGTGGCCACGGCAGGCATGCTCCCGGCCGCGTTGGCCACGGGAATCGGAACCGATGTTCAGCGCGGTCTGGCCACCGTCGTGGTCGGTGGTCTGGGCATTGCCACGTTGCTGACCCTTTTCGTCCTGCCTTCGCTTTACTGCCTGATCGAAGAGCGCGCGCAGCGCCGCGCCGCCCGGTCAAGGAGCATCGTATGAACCTGTGCAAAGTCCTGTTTGCGTCTCTCCTGATGGGTGGGCTTCTCGTGTCGATGGCCGGCTGTGCGGTCGGCCCCGACTTCGCCAAACCGGACCTGGCGAAGGCCTTTCCGTCGCCCACCGTCCCGGCCACGGTCTCGCCCGATGAGCGGGACCACTGGTGGTCATCGTTCGGCGCGCCAGCGATGGACGAGCGCGTGGCGCGGGCGCTGCGCGACAGCCCCGATATCCAGGCGGCGCAAGAAGCTCTGCTGGCGGCGCAGGAGACGGCGCTCGCGCAGCGGGGCGCATTCTTTCCTGCCGTCACGGCTGGCGTGAACCCCACCCGGCAGAAGACATCGGGCGCGCTGTCCAGCGTGCCCGCCGACGGGAGCTATGTGTACAGCCTGCACACGGCGCAGCTGTCGATCGGCTACTCCCCCGATCTCTTCGGCGCGAACCGGCGCGCCGTCGAATCGTTGGTCGCGCAGGCGGACGAGCAGCGCTACCAGTGGCAGGCGGCACGCCTCACCCTGATCGCCAACCTGTGCGTCGGTCTTATCGAGGAGGCCAGCCTGCAGGCGCAACTTGACGCCATCGATCAGTCGGTCAGGGTCCAGCAACAGTCCCTGGAGATCGCCCGCAAGCGGTATGCCCTGGGCGATGCGGCGCAGAGCGACGTACTGCTCCAGTCAGCGACATTGACCGCCACACAGGCCCAGCGCCCCGCGATCGAGAAACAGTGGCTGAAGCAGCGTGACCGCAACGCGGCACTGGAAGGTCGCCACACGGTCGATGCTGGGGAGCGCTCCCTCGCACTGGGCGATTTCACCTTGCCGACGGATCTGCCCACCAGCGTGCCGTCGGCATGGCTGGAGCAACGACCCGATATTCAGGCAGCCGAGGCGCAATGGCATGCGGCCTCGGCCCAGGTGGGTGTCGCGGTCGCCGCCCGCCTGCCCGCTCTGACCCTTAGCGCCAGCGGTGGCTCGTCCGCAGCGCGGTTCGGCGATCTGTTCGGGCCCGGCACGGCCTTCTGGAATCTGGCCGGCGATCTGGCGGCGCCAATCCTCGACGGTGGCACGCTCCGGCATCAGCAGCGCTCCGCCGAGGCCAACAACCGCCGGGCGGCTGCGTTGTACCGCAGCACGGCCATCAATGCGTTCGCCGACGTCGGTGAGGCGCTGCATGCCGTCGAAGCGGACAGGCGCGCCTTCGACCTGGCGCAGGCGGCCAGGGAAACCGCGCTGGCCAGCTACCGCATCGCCCAGACCCAGTACGCCGCCGGCGACATGAGCCTCATCGCGCTCCTTACCGCCGAACAGGCCTGGCGCGACGCGGAGCTGTCACTGATCACCGCGCGCGCGGCTCGTCTCGAGGATGCCGTCGCCCTGAAGCAGTCCATCGCCAGCGGCAGCGAAGATCCGGTCCGCGCCGCAGGCAAGGAGCAACCACATATCTGACTCAGCTCACGCCGGTCGGGCCATCGAGCACGAAGCGTATCTTCCGTAAAAGGTCGATGCGGGAATACGGTTTGCTCAGCACATCGAACGCGATGCCTCCCGCATCGGTCCGCTGAAGCGACTGCGACGCATAGCCTGTTGTCAGGAGCACCTTCACCCCAGGACGAATGGCCCTCGCCCTGCGGGCGAGCGACACGCCGTCGAGGTCGCCCGGCATGACGATGTCGGTGAAAAGGATATCGAACGGGAGATCGTCCCCAATGCGCTGGAGCGCCTTCTGCGGATCCGTAAAGGCTTCGACCCGATACCCATGAGACTCGAGGATTGTCCGGGCAAGCTCGGCAAGATCCTCCCTGTCGTCGACGACCACGACACGCTCGTGCCCCTCTCGGTCGGCAGCCCGGTCGATGCGTCGGACCGGCTGCGGACCGCGACCGTCGGTTTCCGTGGCCACGGGGAAATACATGGTCAGGGTCGTTCCCCTGCCCTCCTCCGAAGAAACGGCCACGGCGCCGCCCGACTGCTTCGCGAAGCCGTAGACCATCGAAAGGCCAAGGCCCGTTCCCTTGCCCTCGGGCTTGGTCGTAAAGAAGGGATCCATGACGCGGGCCGCGACGTCCGGCGCCATGCCCGACCCGTTGTCGATGACGTCGATCGCCACGAAGGCGTCGCCACGCGTGGCAAGTTCCCCCTGATTGTTGATTTCCAGCGGCGTCGCGTTTCTCGTGCGAAGCGTCAGACGCTTGCCGGCCCGCCCCTCCATCGCATCACGCGCGTTGATCGACACGTTCAGCAATGCGACTTCCAGCTGCGTTGGATCGAGGCGCGCGTTTTGCGTATCCGGAGCGAGGTCGAGTTCCAGATCGATGTCGGCGCCGATGGAGCGCTCGAGCATGTCTTGCATGTCGGCGACAATCTGGTTGGGATTGACGACGCGACCCTGCAACGTCTGCTTTCGCGAAAAGGCAAGAAGCTGGGAAGTGAGCGTCGAGGCCCGCTGAATACCGGACTTGGCGCCAGCGATGAAGCGCAGCAGCTTGTCGCGCTCGATCTGCGGCCGGGTCAGTCCCACTTCGACGGATTCGACGTAGCCGATCATCAGCTGAAGAAGATTGTTGAAGTCGTGCGCGATGCCACCCGTCAGCTGCCCGAGGGCTTCCATCTTCTGCGCCTGACGCAGCGCGTCTTCCGCATCACGTCGCCGGCTGACATCGAGCTGAGACGCAAAGAAATAGACCACCTCGCCTTTGCCATCGTAGACAGGTGAAACGAAAAGCGCGTTCCAGAACGTCGACCCATCGCGGCGGTAGTTAAGAATTTCGGTAGCGATTTCCTGCTTGGCGGCGACCGCATCGCGGATGGCCGCGATGGTCACCCGGTCGGTTCCGGGGCCCTGCAGAAGCCGGCAGTTCCGACCGATGAGCTCATCGGTCGAATATCCGGTCATCCGAAGAAACGCGGGGTTCGCGAAGATGATGGGGTTGTCCGGCTTTCGCGGGTCGGTGACGATCATCGGCATACGTGTCGTCGAGACAGCCGCAAAGAAGATGTCACTTCCCGGATGGTCCATTCCCTCGTAATCGATACGGGTAGGCACCCGCTCTGTCGGGTCACTCATGCAGCGGTCTCCTGAGACGAGCATCGATTGTCCCGACGACCCTGAAAAGGATCGATGAAGGCTCGCTCTTTCGGGTAGCGCATGCGCCGCCTCGCGGCACCGTCTGCCCATCAAGCCGATGGCTTCGTCGACGCAGGCGGCGGCTCGATGCTCCCACTGGGCGCCATTACGGAAGAACACTTCGATGACACCTTCAACCGCAACGTCAAGGGCACCCTGTTTACGGTCTGGCACCCGTCAGTATGTATGGGCGGAACCGTGCACGGACGCACGTGTCATCGATGTCCGAGACGTCGGCCACATCGGCTTTAACGGGCCGGACGTCGGCTGCAAGCAGGCATGTTCTCTACCGTGAAGAACGCCCGCCGGAACTGATCGGCCAGCGGTACCGACTCGTCCTCGAACCAGGCACCGAGCGCATGGCCAGCGATGGCCATACCCGTCGACGCAGTCAAGGCGGCAACTGTCGGGTCGACTCCGCGGCCAAGCAACGCTCCCGCTACAGTCCGGGTAACCGCCGCCGACTTGGTCAACTGTCGCTCCTGAAGCGCCGGCGTCTGCGCGATGACCGACTGCGCCGGTCCGGCGAGCGGACGGTTCTCCTCGAACAGCGTGACCGTCGCCTCGAATGCCCAGAGCACGATCCGAAGCGGACCGAGTTCGGCCGGCGCCCTTGCGATCGCTTCCCCCAGCCTGGCGTGCAGTTCGGCCTCGTCGAACAGCACTTCCCGCTTATCCGGGAAATGTCGGAAGAATGTCCGCTCCGTCACTCCGGCTCGCGCCGCGATTTCGGCCGCGGTCGTGCCGTCGTAACCCTTCTCGAGAAAGAGTTCGAGGGCCGCCTCCTGCATGCGGCGGCGCACATTGTTTCGACTTTTCGGCACGTTCGGACTCTCTATTGTCAGTGACTGACATAACGGCTATAAATGTCAGTCACTGACTTTAGCGCATTCCGCCGGATGGAGAACCTCTGTGACCACGAAAACAATGCACGCGCTGTCCTTCCACGCTCATGGCGAACCGACCAAAGTCCTGAGACTCGACGAGACGCCTCTCCCCGTGCCGCAAGCCGGCCACATTGCGGTGCAGGTCCACGCCTGCGGGCTGAATCCCGCAGACTGGGCGCTTTGCCGCGGCCTGTCCGCCCGCAAATTGCCTTGCGGCGTCGGGCTGGATGTTTCGGGCACGGTTCTGGCCGTCGGTGAGGGCGTCACTAACTTAGCCATCGGTGATGCGGTGTACGGACCGGCAGATTTCAGGAACTACCCCACGGCAGGCGCCGCCCGCGTCGCCATCCTCTATTACTGGAACCGACTCCCTAACCGCCTCCCGCATGTCGATGCCGCCGCGCTACCCATGGTGGTTGAGACAGCAGCGCGATATCTGACCTGGTCGGGCGCCGAGAAAGGCCAGACGCTCCTCGTCAACGGCGCCGGGTCGATGGTGGGTTTCGCCGCAGTGCAGATGGCGCTGTTCGAAGGCATCCGTGTCATCGCCACGGCCGGTGACACCTTCGCCGATCGATTGCGTGCAATGGGAGCCACCGTGGTCGCGCATGGAGACGGAATGGTCGATCGCGTTCGTGCGCTTGGACAGCGCCCAGACGTGATTCTCGACACGGCCCCCATCAACTTGAAACCAGGATCGGTCGGCGCTCTTCCCGACCTCATCGACATCGTGGACGGCGATCCGAGCCGAGTCATCACCGCGGCCGATTTCGAGGGCGCGGCGAAAACGGGGGCACGCACCGGAGCGGAACGTGTGCAGGCAGAGGGCGGCTTCCGGCTTCGCTGGGACGTTTTGGAGCGCTACGGCGAACTGGCCGCCGAAGGGCGTTTCAATATCCCTGTTGCCCGTACCTTCGCCCTGGAAAACTGGCGCGACGCACTCGAGATAAGCCTGGCGGGTCAGGCTCGAGGCAAACTCGTGCTGACGGTCAGCGACGCGATCGCACTCTGAAGAAGACGTCACTTCCCGCCGTTGATACTCAGCGCCACCGCTTCCGCCACGCGGATCCCGTCGACCGCTGCGGAAAGGATGCCGCCCGCGTACCCCGCGCCTTCACCCGCGGGGAACAACCCTTGCGTGTTGAGGCTCTGGTACGTCTCATTCCGGCGGATACGTACCGGCGATGACGTACGCGTCTCGACGCCTGTCAGCAGCGCGTCGTTCATGCCGAAGCCCTTGATCTTCCGATCGAACGCCGGCAAGGCTTCACGAATGGCCTCGATGGCGTATCCGGGAAGCGACGGTGCAAGATCGGTCAGACGCACACCCGGCTTGTACGACGGCTGCACGCTGCCAAAGTCTTCGGACGCCCTGCCCTTGATGAAGTCGCCCACCAGCTGAGCGGGTGCACTGTAATCGCGACCACCCAGCTCATACGCGCGCGATTCGAGCGCACGCTGCAGGGCGATGCCGGCCAGCGGGCTACCGCTGTCATCGAACGCGGCGAAGTCTTCCGGGTCGATGCCGACCACGATCGCGGCATTCGCGTTGCGCTCGTTGCGTGAGTACTGGCTCATGCCGTTGGTCACCACGCGCTCCGGCTCGGAGGCCGCGGCTACCACGGTGCCGCCAGGGCACATGCAGAAGCTGTACACCGAGCGGCCGTTCTTGCAGTGATGCACGAGCTTGTAATCGGCGGCACCGAGGAGTGCATGCCCCGCCTGCGGCCCGAACCGGGCCTGATCGATGATCGACTGCGGATGCTCGACGCGAAAGCCGATGGAGAACGGCTTGGCTTCCATGTACACACCGCGATCGTGCAACATGAAGAACGTATCGCGCGCGCTGTGTCCCACGGCCAGCACGACATGATCGCTCAACAGTTGCTCACCGCTGGCCAGCGTGACGCCGCGCAGCTGACGCGAGCCATCGGCGGCGGTGTCGATGAGCAGATCCTCGACACGCTGGTTGAAGCGGATCTCGCCCCCCAGCGATTCGATCGTCTCGCGCATCGACTCCACCATCGTCACCAGACGGAAGGTGCCGATGTGAGGCTTGCTGACGTACATGATCTCTTCCGGCGCGCCGGCCTTGACGAACTCGGTGAGCACCTTGCGACCGTGGTGCAGCGGATCGGAGATCTGGCTGTACAGCTTGCCGTCGGAGAACGTCCCTGCCCCGCCCTCGCCGAACTGCACATTGGACTCCGGCTCCAGCTTGCGCTTGCGCCAGAGTGCCCACGTGTCGACCGTGCGTTCGCGCACGGCTTTGCCGCGATCGAGAATGATCGGTCGGTACCCCATCTGCGCGAGCAGGAGGCCGGCGAACAGGCCGCAGGGCCCAAGACCGATGACAATCGGACGCTGCTTCAGATCGGCCGGCGCGTGGGCGACGAACCGGTAGCTGGTGTCCGGCGTCGGCTGCACGTGCTTGTCGTCGGCATGGCGCTCGAGCAGGCCCTTTTCGTCCGCCACCTCCACGTCCAGCGTGTAGATCAGTTGGATGTGGCCGCGCTTGCGGGCATCGTGACCGCGGCGGAACACCGTGAAACCGAGCACGCCGCCCTTGCCGAGCCCCAGCCTGGCGCGGATGGCCGCCTCGATCGCGCCTTCGGCGTGGTCGAGCGGGAGCTTGATGTCGGTGAGTCGGATCATGAGGGCGGTCTGGCGGCGTGACCGGGTATTTTCGCATGTTGGGCAGGGGAATGCTGCGCGCGGCTGTCCCACTGCCAGGACCCGAACTACACTGGTCGACGAACCCCGACAACCGATAGCGACGCGACGTGAACCAGAACGGCGCAAGACAAAAAGCAGCGAACCGGTATGAATGCCGCCAGCCATAACCCCGGGGCGCACCCCTCTGGAGTTTGAAATGACCAACGAAGCAAACAGCCCCGCCGCGATCTACGCCAACGGCGGCGTGTCCCGGAATCCCGCCAGCGACGAGCTCATCGCGACTTACCCCTACCAGACCCCGGACGAAGTCGAGCGGCTGCTCGATAACAACGCCTCCGCGTTCCGCCTGTGGCGTGCTACGCCGATGACCGAGCGAGTGGCAGCCTACCGTCGGCTGGCATCCACCTTGCGGGAACGTTCGGAAGCGCTCGCTTCGCTCATCACCGCCGAGATGGGCAAGACGATCGGCGAAGCGCGTGCCGAAGTCGCCAAGTGCGCGGTGACGATCGACTGGATCGCCGGGAACGGACCGGCCATTCTCGCCGACGAACCCGTTACCGTGGACGGCGACGACGAGGTCTACGTGTCTTACCTTCCCGTCGGCAGCATTCTCGCCGTGATGCCGTGGAATTTTCCGATCTGGCAGGTTCTTCGTGCTTCAGGGCCGGTCATGCTCTCAGGCAACGGCTTCGTTCTCAAGCATGCGCCCAACGTGATGGGTGCCGCTCACGCCTTGCAGGAAATCTACGAGGCGGCCGGCTTTCCCAAGGGGTTGTTCGCAAACCTCAACGCCGATAACGAGACGGTCGCGCACGTCATCGAAGACTCCCGCATCGCCGCTGTCACCTTGACCGGCAGCATGCGCGCGGGCGCCGCGGTCGCTTCGACGGCAGCCAGGGCGTTGAAAAAGAGCCTGCTCGAACTGGGTGGCAGCGACGCCTTCATCGTCCTGGCCGACGCGAACATCGATGGTGCGGTCGAGGCGGCAATCCGCGGTCGCTTCCAGAATGCCGGACAGGTCTGCCTGGCGGCCAAGCGCTTCATCCTCGAGCGTCCCGTCGCAGAGGAGTTCACGCGCAAGTTCGTCGAGGCGGCAAAAACCCTGAAAGTCGGCGATCCCATGGACGCCGCAACACGAATTGGCCCGATGGCGCGTAAGGACCTGCGCGACGAACTGCATGATCAGGTCGAACGAACCATTGCGGCGGGAGCCAAGCTGCTGTTGGGTGGCAAGAAAGTGCCGGGAGCCGGAAACTTCTACGAGCCCACCGTATTGAGCGATGTCGCCCCGGGCATGGCCGCCTTCGACGAAGAGACCTTCGGTCCGGTCGCCGCGATCACCATCGCGAACGATGTGGAGCACGCCATCGAACTGGCGAACACAAGCGATTACGGGCTATGCGGCAACCTGTGGACCGGTGACGTCGCCCGGGCGCAGCGCGTGGCACGTCGGCTCGAGACCGGCGGCGTCTTCATCAACGGCTTCAGTGCGTCGGACGCGCGCATCCCCGTCGGTGGCGTCAAGAAAAGCGGCTACGGGCGTGAGCTTTCGCACTTCGGCCTGCGCGAATTCACCAACGCGCAGGCGGTCTGGGCGAAAACGGTTAGCTGAGTACCGGCCTGAGTCCGCTCACCGGGACGGACTACGTCCCGGACAGGCCAAGGAAATGGCGTCCGCGTTCCCATCGACGCACGACGAACCGTTCAAGCAGCAGTATGAGCAGCAGCGTGACCCCAAAGAGCGGCAGAAAGACCGCCAGCAAGACGATCAGCGCCACCAGGACGCCTCCCGCCCGTGTATCCGGACGCGCGGGAGGCGCACCAAGGACCCCCACCGGACGGCGTCGCCACCAGAGCACGACCGAGCTCACCGACATCGTAAGCAAGCCGAGGGCCGTGATCACGCCAAGTATCTGGTTCAGTGGCGCGAACAGCTGACCCTCGTGCATCGCCACGCCGTAGCCAATCAGACGATCGAGGAACGGCCGATCGGCAAAACGCACCTGGGAAACAACGGCGCCGGTCAGCGGATCCAGCCGCGCCTCGATACGTCGAGGGCGGTTCTGCGTATCGCTGCGCGCCGACCAATGCGGGTTCAACGCCGACGGCGGACTGATCAGCACCGGCGCTGGCCACCCGAGTGCGGCGACCTTACGCGCCAGTACGTTGACCGGGCTATAGGCATCCGGATCGACCATGACGGTGCCGGTCGCGGCACCCATGCCTGCCATGTGCGCGTGCTCGTCCATGACAGGCGTATTCGCCGCGCGGTTGGTCTTGCGCTCGGCGGCGCTGCCGATGGTCCAGTCCTGCGTGATCGTGGACTGTGCATACAGCCGACGACCTTCCTTGAGCATGCCGCCCCATGACTTTGCCCAGGGCAGGCCCGAGAGCAACAACGTGAGGGCCATCAGCGATATCCAGACGCCCGTCACCGCATGGATGTCGCGCCAGAAGATCCGCGAGCCGCTGGCGAGGCGGGGAATCAGCACGCCACGCAAACGGCCTCCACGAGGCCACCACAGGTAAAGCCCGGTGAGCAGCATCACGATGGTCCAGCTCGCCGCCAGCTCGACCAGCATCGAGCCGGGCGTCCCCGCCATCAGTTCGCCATGGAGATAGAAAACGATCTGCATGAAACGGTCGTTTTCATCGACGACATGCAGCACGGTCGCCGTCGAAGGATCGACGAACACCCGAATGACCCGGGGCCCCTTGCCGATCAGCACACGGGTGGCCTGGTCGGGTGTGGCAGGCAGTTCATAGGCGTTGAGCACCCCGCCCGGCACCGCCGCGAGAGCCGCGGCGATCTGGACGAACGGCGCCTGCGGCGCGCCATGTGCCACGTGCGCGTAGTCGCGCTCGAGCCACGGCTGAACCTGCGGCTTGAACAGATAGATCATGCCGGTGGTCGCCAGCCACACGATGAAAGGCAGGCAGAACAGTCCGGCGTAGAAGTGCCATCGCCAGATCATGCGGTAACGCGAACCCATCGATGGTCCTTGGCTGGAAATAAGTCTGGACCCACGTCCAGAGATCGCGATTATCCTACCCTTCGGCTGCTCACGTACGCGGCAACATGCCGCGCACGCCGTGTCCTGGCAAGCCGTGCGTCGTCCACGGCGACAGCCCACGATGCCGGGCCGTGCGATTAATTGAACCCGCTGGTATAGTTTATTGCCTGCCCCCGCATCCCTCCCCGCCCCGGAACCTCGAGTGACCACCTTAGCCCTCTGCCGCCAGCGCCCGCTTCCGAACCACGACCGCTCGCCGCAGTATCGCGAGGGGCGTTTCACCAATCCCCGGCCTCGTCCAGCGATGGGGTTCTGGGAAGGACTGAAACTTACCTGGCTGTTCGTCCGGGGCAAGCCCGCAGGCACGGTGCCGGACCGCCCGATTCCTGTGCGCCCGGTGACGCGAAGCGAACTCGAGGCCGCGCCCGACCGCAGCCTTTATCGACTGGGTCACTCCACCATGTTGATGAAGCTTCGCGGCCAGTTCTGGCTGACCGACCCGGTGTTCTCCGAGCGTGCCTCGCCCGTCAGCTGGGCCGGCCCCGCGCGCTTCCACGCCCCGCCGATCACTATCGACGAGCTGCCGCCCATCGCTGGCGTGATCCTGTCGCACAACCATTACGATCATCTGGATCGCGCCGCCGTGCTGCAACTGGCGGCGAGGACGGCCCGCTTCATCGCTCCGCTGGGTGTGGGCGACCAGCTGGTGGCCTGGGGCATCGACCCGGCCAAGGTTGAACAACTCGACTGGTGGCAGTCCACCGACGTCCAGGGCCTGCGCCTCACCGCCACCCCAGCCCAGCACTTCTCGGGTCGTGGACTGCACGACAGCGACCATACGCTGTGGGCATCGTGGGTCATCCAGGATGACGAGATGCGCGTGTTCTTCAGCGGTGACAGCGGTTACTTCGACGGCTTCAAGGCCATCGGTGACGCGTACGGGCCGTTCGACCTCACGCTGATGGAAACCGGTGCGTACGACGAACGCTGGGCGTTCGTCCATATGCAGCCTGAGCAGACCTTACAGGCGCACCTCGATCTGCGCGGCCGATGGTTGCTGCCGATCCACAACGGCACCTTCGATCTCGCACTACATCCGTGGGAAGAACCGTTCGAACGCATTGTCGCGCTGGCCAGCGCCGCGGACGTGCAGATCACCACGCCGATGATGGGCGAGCGCGTGGACATGAAGGCACCAGACGAGATGGTCGCCTGGTGGCGCTGATTCCGGCACGTCCGTCGTCAGGGCATCAGTGCGGCCTGGGCTTGCGCTTGTCCATGTAATCGCGATACGCCTCGATGCCCGTATCGCGGCGGAGCAGCTTCGAATCCGGATCGACGGTGTAGGAGGCGCCCTCGGGCAGCGTGACGTCACCCCGTCCATCGGTCATCGGCAGGCTCACGATGCGATCGCCGACTCGTACGTCCACCGGCATCGGGAACGGCCCCTTCCCCGGCACCGACCAGGCCAGGTGCAGTTGCTGCCCCTCACGGGTCGTGACGATCTCCGGCAAAGCCGCCTGGTAGAGATACACGTTGAAGAACCAGTGCATGTCCTTGCCGGTGACCCTGTCGACGATGTCGATGTATTCCTTCGTCGTACCGTAACGCGGCGCGAAGTTGCCCGGCACCGGATGATCCGTGCCGTACACCAGCTCGCGTGCCGCCCGGTAGAACGCCTCGTCGCCGATCAGGTTGCGCAGGGTGTGCAGCATCAGCGCACCCTTGTTGTAGATGTCCTGGCCCGGACCACCGCGCTCGTCCTCGTACACGTCTTCCTCGCGACGCGGCGTGCCGGACACGATCGGATGGTGGTTGGCGATCCGGCTGCGGATCTGCATCAGGCTCGCGAAATACGACATCTTCCCGCCGATGGACTCGGCGTAAGCGGGCTGCATATAGGTCGCGAAGGCCTCATGCAACCACATGTCGTCCCAGTTCGCATTGGTCATCTGATTGCCGAACCACTCGTGCGCCAGCTCATGCTGCAGCAGGTCGTCGTAGCCATAGACGTTTTTCGCGTACTCGTTGCCGTAGGCGTTGACGGTCTGGTGCTCCATGCCTTTGAACGGTGTCTCGGCGACGCCCATCTTCTCCGTGCCGAAAGGATACGGACCGACGGCGCTTTCGAGGAAGTCGAGCATGGCGGGGAACTCGGCGAACAGCTGCTTCGCCTTCTTCTCGTCGTCCACGTACCAGTAGTGCAGCGGGATGACGTTGCCGAAGCGACTTTTATACGACGCGGACAGCTCGCGATACGGCGCGATGTTCAGGGCGACGCCATACGTGCTCACGTCGTGGCTGCGCCAGTGATACGTACGCATGCCGTTCGCTTCGTCCATACCCATGGCCACGCCATTGCCGACAGCCACCAGCGGCGCGGGGACGGTGATGTGCTCGTCCACCAGCTTCGGGCGGCCCTGCGGATGGTCGATGCAAGGCCAGAACAGGTCGCAGCCCTCGCCCTCCACCGCGGTGGCCACCCAGGGCTTGCCGTCCGGCGTGGTCGCCCAGACGAATCCACCGTCCCACGGCGCATGGACGGCCGTATGCGGACTGCCGTGATAGACGACACGCACGGTGGTTTTTGCGCCCGCCCCGAGCGGACGCGGCAGGTCGATGGAAAGACGGCCGTCCGGATTGCGATACCCGCTCACCGTTAACGCCTTGCCGTCGACCTCGACCGAGTCGATGGGCAGGTTCCGGTCAAGGTCAAGCACGACGCGCTTCAGCGGCGCGGTCACCCCGAAGGTCAGCCGGGCGTCGCCCTCGATCCAGTGCCTGACGGGGTCGACGCGAATGCCCAGATCGGCATGGTCGAACGTCACCGCCAGCTGCTCGGGTGCGCGCGGCGCACCGGAGTTACGGGTGTAGTCGGTCAGCGGCGGCGGCGCCGGAGGAGCCGAAGGGGTGCAGGCTACGGTGCCGAGCGCAAGGCCGAGACCCAGCAGGAGGGGGTATCGCATACCGGAAAAGACCGTCAGGACAGGCGGAATCGCGCGGCAACGATACCGGCCCGGTCCGTTCCGGTCATGGGTCGTTAGACAGGTAGATTTATTCCGGCGGTTCCCACAGCTCGACCTTGTTGCCCTCCGGATCCATCACCCAGCCGAACTTGCCGTACCCGGAGTCGTCGGCCTTCTCGAGGACCTCGCAGCCCTCATCGCGCAGCAGCTGGAGCAAGGCGTCCAGGTCGTCCACACGGTAATTGATCATGAAAGGTGCGGCGCCGACGGGGAACTGGTCGCCCCCGGCGGCACCTATCGACCAGATCGTGCTACCCGCGGCAGGATCGGTCGCCGCATCGGCCCAGCGGAGTTCCGCGCCGCCCCAGTCCTGCACGTCGATGCCCAGGTGCGCCTTGTACCAGGCGCGCAGCGCGACGGGGTCGCGTGCCTGAAAGAAGATTCCGCCAATACCGGTGACTCGCTTCATCCGATCCTCCTCGACACGCGTTGCGGTTAGGTGGCCCTCAGTCAGTCTGAGCCTCAGCGGCGATACCGCGCAACTGCCGCTCGAACTCCTCGGGAGGCTGTCCGCCAGAGATCAGGTAGCGGTCGTTAACGATCACGGCCGGGACGCCGGAGATGCCCCGGCTCTGCCAGAGCGCCTCATCGCGGCGCACCTCTTCCGCGTAACGGTCGGAATCCAGCACGGCCCGGGCGGCGTCGCGATCCAGACCCACCTTCGCGGCGGCGTCGACCAGCGCGTCGTGGTTGCCCGGGTCGGTCTGCTCGGTGAAGTTCACGACGAACAGCTGACGCTTGAGTTCGAGCTGCCTGCCCTGCTCACGAGCCCAGGCCAGCAGACGGTGCGCGTCGAAGGTGTTGTAGATGCGACTGGCATCCGAGGTGCTCATGGTGAAACCCAGGTCCGCCGCCCGTGCCGCGATCCGCTCGCGGTTGACCCGCGCCTCGTCAGCCGAGATGCCGTACTTGCCGACGATATGCTCCAGCGTGTTCTCACCACCCGCGACCATGTTCGGGTTCAACTCAAAGGGATGGAAGACCAGCGACGGCTCAACCTCGTCCTTCAGACGCTCGAGGGCGATTTCGAGGCCGCCCAGGCCGATGACGCACCAGGGGCAGGCAATGTCGGAGACGAAGTCGATTTTCAGGGGCGTGGGCATGACGCGGTAACCTTCTCGTTTGCGCCATCGGGGACGCGACCCTCGGGACATGGCTACACCGCCCCTGCACTTCAACCCTTCTACGCTCCGCCCTCACTCTGCTTGCACACATCGAAAATGACCGACGAAACCCAGGATTACGTGGCATGGCTGCTCGAGCGTTCCATGCTGATGAAGGCGCGCGAGCGCGCGAGGCTCTACGGCGGCCAGTCACGGCTGTGGGCGTTTCCGTATGCCGAAAGCCGGGGCCGTAGCGCGTCGGAGATGGCGTCCGTCTGGTTCACCGCCTATCCGGCGTCCCTCGTGACGCGCCCCGGCCAGTCTGTGCTGGCCGCTCTGGGTCAGCACGACCTGTGGCACGCGCTGTCCGTGCTCGGCGTGCAGGGCATGCACGTGGGTCCCACCAAGGAGGCCGGCGGTCTGCGCGGGCGCGAAAAGACGCCGACGATCGATGGTCACTTCGACCGCATCGGTCTGGATACCGACGAAGAATTCGGCACGAGCGCGGAGTTTTCGGACATCTCGCGCATGGCATCGGTATTCAGCGGCATCGTCATCGACGACGTGATCCCATCGCATACCGGTAAGGGTGCCGATTTCCGTCTCGCGGAAATGGCGTATGGCGACTTCCCCGGCCTGTACCACATGGTGGAAATCCGCGAGGACGACTGGAGCCTGCTGCCGGACGTGCTGGAGGGGCGCGACTCCGTGAACCTCGGACCCCTGGTCGTGGATGCCCTGCATGAGAAGGGTTACATCGTCGGGCAGCTGCAGCGGGTCATTTTCCTGGAGCCCGGGGTCAAGGACACCGACTGGAGCGCGACGGCACCTGTGACGGGCGTCGACGGCAAGGTCCGCCGCTGGGTCTACCTGCATTACTTCAAGGAAGGCCAGCCGGCGCTCAACTGGCTCGATCCGTCGTTCGCCGCCCAGCAGCTGGTGATTGGCGATGCCTTGCACAGCCTCGATGTCATGGGCGCACGCGGCCTTCGCCTCGATGCCAACGGCTTTCTCGGCATCGAGCGACGGGCGGGCGGCCCGGCCTGGTCGGAGAGCCACCCGCTGTCGATCACCGGCAACCAGATCATCGCCGGCATGGTGCGCAAGGCGGGCGGCTTCAGCTTCCAGGAGCTCAACCTGACGGTCGACGATATCGCGGCCATGTCGCGTGGCGGCGCGGACCTGTCCTACGACTTCATCACCCGACCGGCGGTGCAGCACGCACTGGCGACCGGCGACACCGAGTTCCTGCGGCTGATGCTGCGTAGCGTGCACCAGCATGGCATCGATCCCGCCTCGCTGATCCACGCGATGCAGAACCACGACGAGATGACGCTGGAGCTGGTCCATTTCTGGACGACGCACGCGACGACACCCTTCTTCTTCAAGGGCCAGACGATGCCCGGCGCCATGCTTCGCGAGCAGATCCGCGAAATCATGTATGAGCGACTCAGCGGCGAGCACGCGCCTTACAACCTGCGTTTCGTCACCAACGGCATCGCCTGCACCACCGCCAGCCTTGCCGCCGCCGTGCTCGGCCTGCGTGACATGGACGCCCTCACCGAGGACGACATCGAGCAGATCCGCAAGCTGCATCTGCTGCTGGTGATGTTCAACGCGCTGCAGCCCGGGGTCTTCGCCATTTCCGGCTGGGATATCGTCGGCGCCCTCACCCTTCCGCCCGACGAGGTCGCTTCCCTGATGGCCGACGGCGACACGCGCTGGATCAACCGCGGCGCCTACGATCTGATGGATCTGGATCCCGAGGCCACCGCGTCGAGTCAAGGCCTGCCACGTGCGCGCGCGCTTTACGGCAGCCTTCGCGAGCAGCTGGAGCAGCACGATTCGTTCGCCAGCCGCGTGCGTCGCATCCTCACGGTACGCCAGGCCACCGGCTTGCCCGGTGGTCACCAGCGTCCCATTCCCGACGTGATCGCCCCCGGACTGCTCGTCATGTTGCACGACCTGCCCGCCGGGCGCGGCGTCCAGATCACCGCACTTAACTTCAGCGCCGAGCCGATCGACGAGCAGCTGATTCTCGAGAACGTCTCCGCCGGTCCGGTCGTGGATCTGCTCAACGAGACCCTGGAGGGCGATGTCGGCGAAGACGGTGTCTTGCAGATTCACCTGGATCCGTACGAAGGCCTGTGCATGAAGGTGGTCGGCGTGGCGCCGCATCCGACGTTCTGAGGCGCCACGCCAGCCTGCTCATTTGAGGACACCCGCCTCGATCGGAAACGGCGACAGCTGATGGTTCTCGCGCAGTCCGTCGCGCACATCGATCTCGATGCCGCGGGTGACCGCGCTCATCGGAACATCGTTGACGCCGTTTTCGAACGGGTCCTGCAGATCGTTACCGGACTGCAGAAGGCCGAGGAAGAGCACGCCGGCGACCGTCGAACCCAGTGGGGTCAGCAGGCCCAGCTGTTCGACCAGGCCGAACGGCAGCAAGGCGCAGAACAGGTGCGTGAACGCCACCGGGTAAACCGAGTATTGCTGCGGCAACGGCGTGTTCTTGATTCGCTCCATCCCGCCCTGCGCGTTCGAGATCTCCGCCAGCGTCCGCGCGAAGGCGGCACGGATGATGGAGTCGGGCGACGCATCGCTCAGGAGCGCGCCGGTACGCAAAGCGATGGCATTGGGCGCGTTGGCCACGGACGACAGGTCCGCGATCTCTTCTTCCGACAGCAGACCGTCCAGCTCGCTACGATCCTTCTGTCGGCGAAGATGCAGACGGAGGGCGTGGACGAAGGCGATCTGCCGATAGGAGATTTCGCGGGCCACGCGGGCGTCGTCGAGCAAGGTCCAGGCGTCGCGAACGAGGGTGCGTGAGCAGTTGACCATCGCGCCCCAGAGCGTCCGCGCCTCCCACCAGCGCGCGTACGCGGTGGCGTTGCGAAAACTCAGGTAGATCGCCACGGCGGTGCCGAACAGTGTGAGCGGTAGCGCGGGAAACGTATCCCACGACTCCTGCGTGACGTACCAGGCGGCCGTCACCAGTACGTCCCAGCAGAACAGGATCAGGAGTGGAACGCCGACATACCGCCAAAGGTGACTCACGTGCGCATGGCCGGGAACGAGCATGGTTTTTCTCCTCGATGGTTGGCGTCAGCTGCTGCGCGACGTGTCGGGGGTTTTCGTATACGCGCCAAACCCGTCCGAAGCGGTCGGCAGCGACTTGCTCTGCGTCGCGGGTGTCTGCACAGCGGGTTTCCGCGCGTCGTCGTCGGCGCCCCGACCTGTTTCACGCGCCTGAACGAGGCCCAGCGCGAGCACCAGCGTCAGAATCAGCATGGGGACCGAATCGCGGATGCCGAACCAACGCATGAGAATCGCGGGCGGTGCCGCGAGCACGACCATCGTGCCGAACCATTCAGCCGTCCAGAGGTCCAGCCGGTTCGGCGCATCGGAGGCGACGACGAACGTGGCGCACGCCGCCACCGTGGCGATGAGCGGCAAATGCGGACGAGCGCGGTGGAGCACGTAGGCCGCGGGGTCGATCTGTGAAGGCTGTGTTGGCATGCAAGGCTCGCTTTGCAAGGGGACGTCCCGAACTTGCAAGAGGCACTCGCGCGTTTGCAACCCGTGATTGGCATCGAAGTTCAGGCAGGGACGCGTTCGCTCCCCACGGTTTCACCGGTCAAGGGTCGCCAAAGCGCGTCGTGATGCGGCATCGCACCATCAGGACGCGACTTGAAGACGGGCCGCGATAACCCCTCGCGTGGTCGGAGTCGATTCAGACACGGGATGGCGTTGGCGGCCTCTGCCGATTGCGAGCGTGAGGTTCTTCTGATCCCCCGCCTCAAGGGCACCGCCAGAGGCCAGCGACACAAACTTGCGAAAAGGAGCCCTCGTTGGCCGTCGCAGACTTACGTTGAGGAAAATCGTGCAAGACATTGATCCATATCCTTTGACGGAGCGCCCATCCCGACTGCGTTAGCGCTTTAGTTTTTTTTACGCAACTCAGGCTTGCTGAGGGCTTTGCGCTCCGCTAGATTTCGCGGCCAGACCACCGTACAGGGGGCGCCGCATCCGTGGTGCTTGCGGGGGTCTGTCAGGGGCAATGGATTGAAGCTTCGTCACGATGATGATGCGCTGCGGGCATGGCCCCGGCCGGAAGGACGCACCTGGCGACTGGCGTGGGCCGTGAGCGCGGCCGTCGCTCTCGCCCTGCCCCTCCGCGCCGCGCCGGCGACACCGCCCGGCCCGTCTTACGATTGCCTGATCGAACCGGCGCAGACCGTCGAGCTCGGCACGCCGGTCACCGGTATGGTCGAGAAAGTCTTCGTATCCGGAGTAGAGCACGCTGTCGGCATAAGCGTCGGTGCCGAACAGGGTTGCGCACTGTTAGAAGGTGGTGGTGTCCGCTGCTGGGGACGAAACAGCTATGGGACGTTGGGAAGTCTTGCAAATCGAGACGCCCCTACCTATGGAGACGCGCAATTCGTCTCTCATGCACCCATTGGCTTCGTAAACTATCCAGGCAACGGCCGTTTACTGAGGAAAGCAAGCAAATGAACGGTTCGATGCCAAGGGAGTCCCAGATCCTCAACCGGCATCTATTAACGCTTCTGGCGCTTCTCGTGCTCGCCTTGCATTCCGCACAGGCAAAGAGCCAGATCTACTTTGGTCACGTTGTCGAAAGTACGTTGTGCAAAGAGAACGAGACCATCATGTTTGCGTGCAACATCAAGAAAAAGAAGGTCGCCGTATGCGCCTCACCTCGAGCCGACAATCCTTTTGGAGTACTTCAATACAGGTTCGGATCGTCAAGCCAGAGCCTTGATCTGGCGTTTCCGTCGAACGACGTCCCGGCACAGGCCAGCGCGTCGGGCGGCAGCCGCGGAAATATGGGGCGTGGCTCCATGCAGTTCCTGCGCATGAAGAACGCCGACGTGACATACACCGTCTATCACGATGCGTTTTCGTCGTCATACGGGCGAGAAGACGGTACGGAAGGAGGCGGCATACTTATCGAACGAGCAGGAAAACTTCTCGCGAATAAGCAGTGCGAAGCCGATCAAGTCATCTATTCGGGAATGCTTCAGGACGAACGTTTCTTTGGGCCCGCTATTCCTATCGACAAAACCCCGGTCACGACCTTCGAATCATTCGGCTACTGACACCACTGGTGCCTGAGGCACTCGCCTGAGACAAGAGTCATATGAAGCCTGGAAGCAGACCACTAGTAGTTCGACAATGCGTTCTCATGCTCACGGCTCTCCTATGCGGTGCCGTATCGGCTACCGACCGGACGTCAGACGGGAGCGTGCGGTCTGTGCTCGCAGATGCCGCACATACACACACGTACATGGGGGCTCTGGGCAAGCGGTGGCGTATGCCACTGGAGGCAGAGGTTCCCAAGGTCGATCTTTATCTCGGCATGAGCGAAGACGACCGGCCTGAGCCGTTGCTTTACGCAGTCGCCGCGACGACGTCGCAAGGATGGCCGGTCGAACGAAGCGACGGTTCCGTTCAGGTCGACTCGTGCCGACCACAATCGTGCGAGGAAAAGAGCCTGATCTGGGCGTCCAGTGACGGCGTGGTCGTTGGTGCGCTCGTCCATTTCTTCTACCAGGATGCCAAGACGTCGGCGCGCCGTTCGCTTCTCATCTGGTCCAGCGAAACCGGCCTCGACACGCTGCCACATGGCTTCGTCATGGCTCTCACGGAATGGCTTCGCCAGCCAGCGTCGGTCGCCGGCTTCAACGCCATCCGCATGGTCGGTCCAGGCGGAAGAGTCGTCGACGTTCCTCCCGGAAGGCTTTTGCCATGAAACATCCCGCCTTCATCGCCGGTCTTTCCCTCGCGCTCCTACTTTGCGCCGTCCCGTTCCCGGCGGTCGCAGACGAGCCGTGCTGCGACAATGCGCACGGATACCACCACTCTGGCCCCCTTTACCTCGGCGTGCCCGTGGCCTTCGATGGTGGCGAGAAAACACCCGGACGCTACGGGGTTCTCGTGCCAATGGACGGTTCCGATGCGCTGTTCGCTGCTTGCTCGAGTCACGGTGGTGTATGGGTAGCTGGCGAAACCAACCCGGTCGCTTGCAACCGTGTCACCAAGGGGGACACCCTCGCAGTGCTTGGAGTCGATCCGGCGGCTCTCGGTGGCGCGGGTCAGGGCCTTGCGCTCCCGGTGGTTTTTTCGACGACCGCGTTCAAGCTATTCGAGCCCTCCATAGCTAAAGCCGTGCCCGTGGATGTTGCGTCCGTACGAGCACTCGACCCGTCCCTCGATTCTGCGGCGATCGAAACGATCAGCCTGCCAGACGGCTCATCCCTGTTGTTCATGGCAGGTACGCGACACGTTCCCGACGGTAATGGCGAAAACGACTGCGCAACGACCGCCGAGACCGTCTTCACTCGCGAACACGGGATACTCCGTCGGGCTGCCGAACTGCCCGCTCGCCCCACGGGCCTTGTCCTTGCCGACAAACCCTATCTCATCGTTCCTGTCGATTGTGGCAAGCGCGTGGGCATTTGGGCCGTCGGTAAAATAGTCGAACAGGTTGGGTACTTCGACAACGGCTACGAGTACGGCGGTTGACGATCGGCAAAACTTCGCTGCTATCGCAACAGAAAGGATCAGAGTTGTTAACTCAACGGCCGGCCTTACTCAATAATGCAAAGCTGCGCTGGATTGTTCTGGCACTCGTTGCACTCGCGGCCTGCGGGCTATGCCTGATCGGCTCCTGGCAAAGCGGGCGCCATTTTCTCCAGGTGCAGGGGACGCGTCCTGCCGGCGCCGCTTGTCCACATGAACGCACCCAGCCCTGGAAGATCCCTGGCCTCGATCACATCGTATCTATCGCCTACCAGGGCGGCTGGCTGGCGGCAATCGACAGTGAAGGCCGCACCTGGTCGTATCGTGCGCAACCAACCGAGTATTGCATCGGCACGCCACAACATGTCTATTTAGGACGTCACGCTGGCGACGACGATCCGTCAGCCACCCGGATGTATAAACTCGCGTCGTCGACATCGGAAGCCATCGGGCTGTCCGACGACGGGCGCGTTGTGCGCTGGTACCACGACCGCGTCAACGATGCATGCCCACATGGCAGTCATCATCCCGGAACCTGCCAGGATCGAATTACTGACGTTCGCCGAGACATGACGGATGTGTCGCGAAGTCACGAGCATCTGCTCGCCGTTGATCGAGAGGGCGCTGTCTGGAGCGAGGGAATGAACGATTGCGGCCAGTTGGGCCGCTTCGACCGCCAGGGGCAGTTCTCTTCCGAATCGCGCGGTTATGGCCGTGTGCCTGGCTTGCCGAAGATCACCGCCGTGGCGACCGGAAGTCGCTACAGTGCGGCGCTAGATGAAGAGGGACGCGTATGGGGCTGGGGCAGTCTCTCGACATCGTGGGCTCTTGCAGGCGGAATCTACCACGCCGAGCCGATGGCCCCGCTATGCCGACCCGCAGGAAGGAGTGCCATGGGCCTGGACGAAACCCCGCATGTGTTACCCGTGCAGGTCACGGGGCTTCCATCTGTTCGTTCGATCGATATGTTCCAGAATTTCGTACTTGCGATCGATCGCGACGGCCACCCGTGGGCTTGGGGCTACGACGAATGTGGCGTCACCGGGCGTGATCCGAAGGCCCTCGCGGCGCAGGCGACGTTTCAGAGGCAGCCACAACGCATCGAGGGCATGCCGTCTCTGCTCGCAGTCAGCGCGGGCGTCCGACATGCGCTATTTCTCGACAAGAACGGCGTGGTCTGGGCGACGGGTAATGACGGCGCGGGGCAATTGGGAGCGATGGTTCCCCGACATACGGATCCACGACAGTGTGCGTCGAGCGAAGAACTCGGTGCCGACGAGAACTATTCAGAAGTGCCGGTGAAGGTACCCTCTCTGCCCGTTATCGTGGGTATCGCGGCGGGACGCGACCGCAGCGCCGCACTCGATCGCGACGGACATGTATGGATCTGGGGCCGTTATCCGTAAAGAAACTTACATGACACGGTTATGAGGACCTACTCGATGACCGCAGGCACCTTATGGTCCCTGTCGACCGCGGCAAGCGGGTAGCATCTGGATGATGGAAAGAAGCGCCGAAAAGATCGGCTATTTTGACAAGGGATACGAATACAGTGGGAACTGAACACACCATCGGTTTTATCGCCGGCACGCCCGTGTGGACCAGGTCTGGCCTGGTGCCCATCGATCAGATCGGCGTCGGAGACGTGCTTCTTGCGCCTCCCAATGAGTATGGCGCCGACAACGAGCACGCCTCTGTCACCTACGTCTCGACAACTCCGTGCGATGCGATTGTCGCGCTGATCTATGCCGATCCCGCCACGCCAGGCCGATCCGCAACGACGTTCACAACGACGAACGAGAGCGTCTGGCTTGAGCAGCACGGTTGGCGACCGACTCGAGCGGTACGTCTCGGAGACCGCTTGCGGTGCCACGACGGCAAGTTGATGTCGGTTGAACTGGTCTCGCCGGTGTTCGAGGTACGGCCCGGCGTCGGCTGGTTTCCGGTCGCGCCCACGATGGACACGATCGGTCACGTGATCGATTTTTCTGGACCGACATGGCGACTTCTGAAATCGTATGTCAACCAGCCGCTTGATATGCCGGATGATGGGACGCGTCTATCCGTGAAAGTATTCACGCTTGGAGTCGCGGGCGGTGGTGCTTACTTTATTGGAAGCGCGGGAATTCGCGTGAGCGGAGCATCTAATCTCAAATGACTCGACATCCGCATTCTCCCGTCAGCGGTATCCCCTCGCCCTCGCTCAGGTCACTCGCATTATCGACATCGGTACTAACGCTCATCACCCTGAGCCCGGTGTCCAGGGCGGATGTCGTTACCGAAGGCGCGGCAAACGCTGTTCACGCCATCTGCCCTAACGCGTCAATCGATGCGCCGAACGATGCGGCGGGCGCGCTGATGCCTGGCGGGGCGATGGCTGTCCCGATGGTTGTGGATTGCGATCGCGACCAGACCGTGGAGATCATGGTGGCAGTGAGGACATCGCAGGGTGATTACCGCATCGCGTACAGAACGAAGCGATGGGGTGCCTCAGAGCGGCGCTGGGACCGCGTCTCGATACGGAACTTCGTGCTCGTCTATTCGAAGGGTTGCGCGGCATCGTGCGAGCTCGTCTGGGAAAGCAACTATAAGTTCAAGCTCATTGAAGGCAAGCTCACTCTCATTGGTGAGAAACGGCGCGACCAGTCACGTGCTGACGACGCGACCGGAACCGTGTCGGACTATGGAAGCAGCATCAATTACTTGACAGGAAACGAACTTGTCTGGCGGACCCTGCTCAGGAAAAGAGTGGAGAAAATGACGCACTTCGTCCTGGCCGATCTAGTGACTTTTGAGAACTTCGATAGCGACGAAGTGGATGAGATGCACTTCCACGTCAAAGGCATGAATGGCTTCATTGATGCCAACCTCCAGTACAAAGAGCAGCCATAGTGATGTTCCAAGGACTCCATTTGGGGCGACGAGCCCACATTTGAGTAGTCACTAACTTATCGCCCGGAAGAATCCAGCGCTCCTCACCAGTGCGCGATACGAATGCGTCAGTCCAGGGCTATATCAACCCCTCATCTGTCGCCTGTCGCAGCTTTTTCAGACGTTCCAAAACTGCGACCATTCGAACTGAAAACAAAGAGACAAATGGCGTTGCCTGCGATCAAGAGGAGGAGTAAAAACGAGTCGCGGGGCACTGCCACATTTGGGTGGGCGAGAAAAACAGCCCACGGCAATGCCAATACCATCTGCACAAGCGTAGTCACCGTTCCGCCCATTGGTCCCGCACTTGGGCGATCCACAATGCTCAGGAGCAGCATGAGAACAACCATCGCCAGGTAAAACACAAACAGTGAGCGTGGAATAATTCGACGCCTGCCGGAGACCAGGTGGCGACCCGCCCAGAGACCGAGCAGTGAAAACGACGCTATGAGCATGCTCAACACGGAAGTGGGAAGGTAGAGTTGACCGGAAGGCCGAAGATTTCTACATCTACACTTGCGACGCTTTCGCCAAGCCCCTTGTCGATCACGCCAAGCTTGCGCTCCCAGGCAGTTGGCGCGCTGTCCAGCTGAATGAGCCAGATGTGCAATGGAACAGTACCCATGGCAATGTCCGACCTTAGCTTCAATTTGGTATCACTGGCATCATCACGGTCTCGCATAAGATCGACGAGCATCCCGGCAAGATACGGCTGGCTGGCGGCTCTGCACCACGTTGTTGCCGAGGCGCGAGCCGCGACAAATACAGGCTCACACTGCAGCCACACGCCATCAGGCTGGGAAGTGCCGCGTGATAAGGTGACCGTGACCCCAGGGGTAAGCAGCGAGGCGTCCGCGGATGCGTTGTTCTTGATCTCCAGCGACACGATGTATGTGCCCCGATCCGAAGTTCCGCGAGAATAGTAACCGTCAGGCTCCCTTCGAAAACCTACGTCCGCCGGTGCTTGTCCGGCCGGACGCAGCCGTAGGGTGAACGTCTCGTCTACATACGCGGCAGCTGCCTCGCGATATGCCTTCTCGTCCGCCTGAGGCGAAGCAATAGCATCCTCCACTGTCGGTGACTGAGGTAGCGATGCCCCTTGAAGCGCTAAGAGATCGCGCCGCCACAACCAAACTCGCAACGCCGTCGATGCGGCAGGGTCGCGGAGATTCTGAAGTTCGGCCACCAGCGTATACGACTCGCGAACGTCAGTCGGCACTTTCTGCGACCGCAAGTCGCCTAGTTCTGTGGCTCGCGCGCGATCCGCGTGGACCGTTAGGCTCAAAAATGTTGTGGCCAAGGCAGCCAAAGCACAAAGCATCCGTTTCATTGTCTTCCCCTAGATTTCGGTCGGCGCCTTCGGCTGGCCGCGAATGATTGTAATGTTGCGAACACGCACTTGGCACGCCACCTTGCGGGTGCGAACATGACCGCATCACAGGGGATCGTTCACCGAGTATCCGACCCGCGCCCGGCTCTGCCAGGCGGCCGGTGACGTGCCGTCATGCTCGGGACGGACTGGATCCTCCGCACGTCACGAAGGGATTTGAACTAGGGATTCGACGGATGAAAAATATCAAACCCATTCACGGGGTCTCGGCGCTTGCCGCCATCCTGATCATCTGGATCGGCACGGCACTCATCGGCTCATGGAAATCCGGCCATGCCTCCCGCACCGGTGCCCCGGAGGCGGCCTTAAACTGCATGGGCGTACGCCGTGAACCCTTCCGAATTCCTGGCATGGAAGGTGCGACGGCAATCGCCTTCCAGAGTAGCCATCTTGTCGTCCTCGATGGCGAAGGAAGGATGTGGTCGTACCTCGTCACACAGTCACCTACGTGCGAAGGGCAAGCCACGTCCATCGATCCCGCGCATTCCCCGATGAGTCGGATCGCCCCTTCGGCGGTTGACGCCATTGGAATAACGTCCACAGGGACCCTTGCGACTTGGGAAGCGCAGGAGAGAACCCGGATGTGTCCCTCGGGAATCCGTGGCAGTGTTTGCGGCGCCTTCCTGAAAGAACATATCACTGGCCTTCGCGAAATCACGGGCAGCGCGTCGCACTTACTCATGGTCACACAGGACGGTAGCGTCATGAGCACTGGCATGAACGACTGCGGACAAACCGGCCGACCGTTGCCCCACCTGGCTGCACCGCGACTGGATATCGATCTCGTGCCAGGCCTTAGCGACATAGTTCAGGTCGCCGGTGGCAAGCGAAGCAGCATGGCCCTGGGCAAGGATGGCCGTGTGTGGACGTGGGGAAACCTTTCTCATCCTCTGATCGAATCGTCGTCCCCGCCGCAACCTACCCTCGATGCCGTCTACTGTGGTGGCTACGAAAATCCCTTCCACCTCCCCGAGGCAGCGAATCCTACGCCTGAGCCCGTCGCTGGCTTGCCGCCGATAACGGCGATCTCAAGCTTTCACGGCTTCGACCTGGCGCTGGACCGGAAAGGCCGCGTCTGGGGCTGGGGTTACAACGATTGCGGACAGCTCGGCGGCGACCCCACCACCCTCGTCGAACGAGGGGGTTTCCAGTATGCGCCCGCCATCATCGAGGGCCTGCCACCTATTACCGCCATGGCCGCCGGCCGGCGTCATGCGCTGTTTCTGGGCACTGACGGCAGCATCTGGGCTACCGGCGATAACGAGTTTGGCCAGCTGGCAACGAGAGCCACCCTCCCTTTTGGCGGGCAAACCTGTGTGTCGAGCACCCAGCGCGGCGGCCTCGATCCCTATTCGGGCAAACCGGTGCGCATCGAAGGCATTCCAACGGCAAAGGCGGTCGCTGCCGATAATGGCCACAGTGCCGCTATTGATGAAGACGGACATGTATGGATCTGGGGACGTTACCCGTGAGACGCGGACATCGACTTCTACTCACCGTAGCTCGGTGCAGAAAACGATCCATACGTCGCTCCGTCATACGCGATCTGCTGACGCTCGATCGTTACCACCTTACAGGATTTACCCGGAACACCCGATTCAATGCTGTCACGCGTAACCACGAGAAGATCCTTGAAGCCACGACTGCTGGTCGGCGCGATCGTGATCGCCGAGCGGACCGCACGCGTAGCGTCATCGCACCCAGGTGAACTACCGCCATCTGTTAAAAGCTCAACCTGGGTCGAAAAGATCCTGTCAATCGCCTCGCCGCGCCGAACGAACATCGTCAGGCGCGTCTCACTCCATTTCGAATGCGTGTTGTAGGGGTAGTGGACGTCGCGAACACCAAACGCACGAACGTCCGCGGCAAGTTGATAGCGCGCCGTATCAACTTCCGTCGCCCGCAAGGAGGAAGCATCCGAGACGAGATAGGCTGGATCTCGTCGCTTTGCCACAACTTTCCGGGCACGCACATCCCAGATAGCCACGTCCAGATTAAAATGCTCGTCGTCAGCAGGACTAACGATGGCGACAATAGAGGTGCCAGACGTGACCGGATCACGACGGCATGAGGACAAGGCCGGGTCGAAGGTAGGCAAGCGCAGCTCTCCGGCAACCGCTTCGATGATTTCGGCACCACAAACGCGCGCAGCGACATCGGGCACCCGTTCATTCGCGATGCTGCTGAACACCGTCATGACCGTGATAGCTAAAGCAGCCCGCCTGAAAAGCCGGCAAAAAACACGTATCGGCATTCGTTGCTCCTCCAGTATCCCGGACATAACCGTCAGCCCGCCTCATACCGGCGCCCAGGCGAACTAAAAACAAACAACAACGCCGCATTCCCTGCAGCAAACAGCCACGGAAAACCCGACCCATTCGGCAATCGATTATTCGGCGACAGCAAGGAAAGCGACCGAGGCAACCCCACCACCATCTGAGCCATTAAAGAAAGCACCCCTTTCATCGGCGCTCCCGTGCTTTCATCAAGGCCCGCAACGCAGAGGGCCACGACCACCAGTATCACGTAGCCGACGAACAGCCCACGAGGCAGGATGGCGCGATGGGCGGAGTTGTAATGTGCCGCACCTCCGGTCGCCAGTAAGGCCGCTGTAACGACCAGTACGGCCCAGGCTGTCGTCGGTACCGGGCTCCTGGCCGCTTCGATGGCGCGAACTCGATTCGCGATCTCCACGCCTGCGAGCTCCCGGACGCCCAACGCCGTTTCCCATGACGGGGCGTAGTCAGCACCAGAGTCTGCCATGACATGCCGGGTCGGGGTCCCGGTCTCCAGATCGACTCGCTTTACGATGCCATCAAAATGCTTGAGCGCCTCCACGATGTAGGCGACTTGTCCAGCTACCGTACCGCCAGGGCCAGAAGACCTGCACCACGTTCCGGCCTCTCCCCCCGCGCTGATCTGGACCGGAGCGCACGACAAAGACGCGTCGTCGACTTGAACACGAGCACCTAGCTCTGCATCCAACGATCCGCGATTCGTCACGACAGCCGCAACAAACACGTGGTCGCCAGTGCGGGTGACGTAGATTCCCTCCCCTGAACGAACGGTCTCAGGCGGGATTCCAGCGACACCGTCAACAGCCAGGCGGATGCTGAACCGTTCGGCCACGTAAGCCATCGCAGCCTCGCGGTATGCACCACTGTCGGCGAGCGGGGAGTCGATCGCTTGCTCCACCGTCATATACGGCGGCGTGCCACCTTCCAGACGAGTGAGGTCGCGTCGCCACAGCCACGTCCGCAGTGAAGGCGTCCATAGGTCTCCGTTTGCGTCGTACATCTGCCAAAGGAGCTTGTACGCGCCAACGTCATCATCCGGCACATTCTGCTGCAGGATGGAGTGAAGCGGCTCCTGCTGTTTCAACGGGTCGCCGGCCTGCCCCACCGCCGGCAACAAGCACAGCAATACGAAAACCCAGACGAATCGCTTCACTTCATCGAACTCCCGAATCAATCACCACCGACCGCAACTCATCCCGCCTCACCTGCCGCAGCCCAAGCCGACTCATCGGCCCTCGGTGAAAAGTCAAGCCGACTGGCTACTTCGCTTTATACCGACGTCCAGGCGCGCTCAAGACAAACAGTAGAGCCGCGTTCCCAGCGACGAAGAGCCAAGGAAAACCCGACCCATTTGGCAGATGATTAGCCGCCGTCAGCAAAGAGATCGACCAGGGAAGCCCGACGACTATCTCGACCAGCACGGACAATACGCCACTCATCGGGGCGCCCGTACTCTGATCGAGTCCTCCCAAAGCAACGGCCGCTGCAGCTAGCATCATGTACCCGACGAACCATCCACGCGAGACGACGGGGCCGTTTGCCGAACGGTAGTGTGCCGTGCCGCCGGTCGTAAGAAGGATCGCGATCACGACCAACATGGCCCAAGCCGCTCGTGGCGCACCACTCTCCGTGGTGATCTGACTTGGCGGCGTGGGAGGATGATAGACCGAGAACGCAGGATCACCCTCTCTCAGGGTCGTTTCCCAGTCGGTGGCGAGGGTGGGGTCATTCGCCAGCGTCACGTGGCGAGTGGGTGAACCGATGTCAATCTCGGCCTCGGGAACGACGCCATCTGGTGAGTTCAGCAATGCATCGATCCCGGCAAGTTGCCGATCCACGCTGCCGTGCCCGAGCGCAGTGGCACACCAAACGGGAATCGTCATGCCCGCCTTCACCTGTGAGAGATTGCACCTCAGATCCACGTCTCCATGAGCGACTCGCATGCGAATGCGGGCCTCTATTGGACCTTTATTCTGCACCGTCGCCTTCACGAACACTTCCTTTGAAGATCGCCTGGTGAAAATGCCCGGTGCCTCACGGGTAGTACCCGATGGCCGACCGGTTGCATCGTCAACGCCGAATCGAATGGAAAACGTCTTGGTCAGATAGGCCTGCGCCGCGTTGCGGTACGCTGCCTGATCGGCCATGGGTGATTCAATGGCTTCTTTCACCGTCGTAGGCGGTCGCGGTGAGCCATCGATGGCGGTCAGGCTGCGTCGCCAGATCCATGTACGCAATGCAGGCGCATAGGCCTCGCCACTCGCGGCCTCAAGCGCCCAAAGCCTTTCATAGGCGCCAAGGTCATCGTCTGGAACCTCCCTTTGCAGAACGGAGCGAAGGCGTTCCTGTTCATTCAGGGGATCTCCTGCCTGCGCCACCGCAGGCAGCAAGCACAGAAGCACGAAAACCCAAACGAATCGCTTCACTTCATCGAACTCCCGAATCAATCACCACCGACCGCAGCCCATCCCGCCTCACCTGCCCCGGCCCGAACTGACTCACCTTCCCATCCAGCAGCACCACCGCATAGTCGGTATGACCCATCGACACCCGCGTGCGATGCCGGTCCAGGTAGTTCAGGACTTCGAAATCGCCGATGGTCCGCACCTAATCCGGTCGCCCAAGCGTGGCCACCACCTGGTCGCGGCTCGCGCCGATATCGATCTGCGTGATTTTGTGACCGGTCGTCTGGCACCCGGTGACCGCGATCACCAGGGCGACCGCACAAAGCATCCGTTTCATTGTTTTCCCCTGTTTCCGGTCGGCGCCGTCGGCGGACCGTAGGGCATTGTAGCGTCGTGAAGGCGCACTCGGCACGCCACCTTGGGGGTGCGAAAATGCCGACCGTACAGGGGTCACGCCGACGCTGCATGACACGTACCACGCGCACACCGGCCAGCTCAGCCTGAACCAGCCGCTCTGGCGAAAAGCCAACAGCGTCGCGCTGGACCAGGCGAGCCACGCGAGCGATCAGGCCAACTGGCAGATGGCCGACACGGAGCAACAGCTCTACGTGAAGCTGGCTACGAGCTGGTTCGACCTGATGGAAGCGCGCGACGTCGTCGACTTTCGCGGAAACCGTACGCCGTGAACGCAGCGGCGGTCGGGCCCTGCGCCGCTACGTCACGTGGTTACAGGATCGGGCCGAAAAACACTACGACCGGCAACGCATCGACACGCAGCGAAGGGATGTCGTACAGCGCCTGCCACGCGGTTAGTGCACCGATCGGCAACGTGGACGCTTCGATGGCAGTCAACATGTCAGGGAGCCGGGTGACCTCTGACGGCAGGACACTGGCCTGCTCGGCCGCAGCCCCGTTGCGCCAGAAGTCGATCAGGCCGACGACGCGGTCGCCGATGGCGAAGCCCTGAGTCCCGGCACCAGCATGCGCCACTCGCCCCGCGAACTCGTGACCGATGATGACGGGAAGCGCACGAGGCGAACCGTCGGGTAAGGCCATCGTTCCATTCGTGACCCACGCGGGTTCGCCGAAGGTCATGCCAACGGCTTCGACGTCGATCAGCAGCCGGTCGTCGGCGTTGGCGGGCACCTGCGTCTCGCCCACGTGGATCGTGAGATCGCCGGACCCGGCATCCGCAATCCAGGCCGCTTTCATCGTGGACGGCGTGCTCATAGCTGACTCATCCCGCCGTCGATGATGATCTCGGTGCCGACGATGAAAGCCGACTCCGGCGAGGCCAGGTGAAGCACCGTCGCGGCGACTTCTTCCGGACGGCCAAAGCGGCCAATCGGCACCTGGGACTGGATGCTGTCCGCGGTGGCCTGCAGCGTCGCCGCATCCATGCCGAGCTTGCCGTAGAGCGGCGTCTGCACCGGGCCCGGGCTTACGACGTTCACGCGTACGCCCTGCGGGATCAATTCCGCCGACAGCGTCTTGGCCAGGGAGATCAGTGCCGCTTTCGTCGCGGCATAAACGGACGAGTTCGGCATGCCGATGTGGGCGTTGATCGAGCCGTTGAGCACGATCGATGCACCGGTATTGAGGTGAGGTGCCAGCGCCTGGATCTGGAAAAAAGCACCCTTGATGTTGGTATTGAAGCTGAGGTCCCAGAACGCTTCATCCACCTCGGCCAGCGAGGCGAAGCGGGCCATACCGGCGTTGATGAATACCGCATCCAGCTTGATCCCGAGGTCGGCCACGGTGGTGCCCAGCGCACGGGCATCGGTGATGGAACCGGCGTCGTTGCGGATGACGGTGGCGCGCGGCCCCAGTTCGGCGGCGGCGCGGTCGATACCCGCCTGATCCCGGCCGGTGACGATGACCCGCGCCCCTTCGGCGATAAAGCCCTGAGCCACCGCGAAGCCGATGCCGGTGGTGCCGCCGGTGACCAGAACGTTCTTGTCTTTGAAACGGTTCATGACATGACTCCCGTGGGGTGGTTGATGGAAGCATGCTGCGCCGTGCCGTGTCTTTTGCCGTACCATCCTTTCGACGCACTCGTTCGAATGGGTCGAACGTCTTATGCTTTCGGATGATGAAATTGCCCTGCTCGAGGCCATTCGAGAGGCCGGCAGCCTGTCGCGCGCAGCACGCCGGCTGGGCAAGGCGCCTTCGACCATTTCGCACGCTGCACGGCAGCTGGAAGCACGTTTCGATGCCTTGCTGTTCGACCGGCGTCGTTACCGTCTGCAGCTGACACCCGCCGGCCAGCTGCTCGCGCAGGAATCCGCACGACTGGCCGCGGACGTCGGCCGCCTCACCCAGCGGGTCAAGCAGATCGCCGGCGGCTGGGAGGAACAGCTCTGGCTGGTCACGGACGAGATCTTCGAGTTCGAACTGCTGCTGCCATCGATCCGTGCATTCGACGCACTGGGTTCCGGCGTCACGCTGCGCGTAACCCACGAAGTCCTGGGAGGCACCTGGGAAGCCCTGGCCGACGGTCGCGCCGACCTGATCGTCGGAGCCACCAACGAACCACCGGCCATTCCGGGGCTGCGCTGGTTCGAACTGGGGACCATGGACTGGGTCTTCGCCGTGTCACCGCGCCATCCGCTCGCGAAGGAAACGAGCCCTCTCACGCAGGACGTCCTGGCCCACCATCGGGCGATCGTGGTCGCGGATTCGTCGCGCCGCCAGCGTCGCGGCTACGGCGTCGTCGGCGGCCAGCCCACGCTGGCGGTGCCGAGCATGCGCGCGAAGATGCGCGCCCAGCGCGAAGGCCTGGGCGTGGGCTGGCTGCCGCGCGACCGCATCCTCAGCCTGCTGAAGAACGGCAACCTCATTGAGAAGACGGTGGCCAATCCGCGCGAGCCCAACACGCTGTACGTGGCATGGCGGGAGGAACACGAAGGTCGTGCGCTCGCCTGGTGGCTGGACCAGTTTCGCGATCCGCGGCTGGCGAAGCGGCTGGTCCAGGGGGTCGACGCAAGCGCGACACCCTAGACGAGCAGACAGAGACGTCAGATGCGGAACGGTATGGGCTTGCCACCCAGCACGGTGTAGCTGTCGTCGAAGAAGTACCACGCTTCGTAGCGGCCAGGCGGCAGCGCATCGCCCGACGCGTCGGCCAGCATGACCGAGCCGACACCACGCGGCGCATACACCCAGCGGAGCAGGTGTTTTTTCGTGGGCTCCGAACCCGCGGCGAACACGCCGATCCAGTTCTTCGGACGGTGGTGCCACGGTGGCACCGCGTAGTCGAAGCGACGGCCCGCATAGCCCTCGCCCTGGATCGACACCAGCGCGTGGAACATCCGGTCGTTGCCAATGGCCGGGTCGGTGACCGGAGCCCGGAGCTTCTGCGGTACATAGCCAGCCATGCGTCGCAGGTAACCCGCCTGCCCCGCGACGCGCACGGCGACGTCGTACCAGCCACGGCTCACCTGCCACTCGATCGTCCGCTCGCAACCGGCCTCGACGCGCACCTGCATCGGTCCATTCTCGTAATACGCGTTATCGCCCAGCTGAAACACGCAAGCTTTGTCACCGGCCCGGTTGTCGAGACGAATGGAGAGACTGCCCTTCCACTCCTGATGCCAAGCACTGACTTCCGCCGCGAGTCCTGCGGACCCCATGGCCCGCTGATCGCCTCGCCACTCGCGCAGAAAGCCGTTGGGACCATGGATCGCGACGTCATAACGGCCGTCGTCGGCAACGGGCCGTACCGCTGAAAGCGACTTTCCGGCCTCGATCGTAAAGTGTTCGGAGGTCTGCGCCGCGGACATCGGCTGATGAAACCCGATGAGGGCGACGCCGATCGCCCCGGTATTGGCGAAGCGCAGCGCCAGCTGACCTCCGTCGACCCGCATGTCCGCCGCAAAGGCGTAGTCCGTACGACAGGCTGCCCGCGTGGCGGGTGCCTGGACCGGGAAGACCTGTGGCGCGGGCACGGCCGCGCTTTCGGTACCGTTCCGGAAATGCGTCGCCGTATCGATACGGCGTGGCAGCGACGGCCGGAAATCGAAAGCTTCCGTGAGATCGCCGCAGACCGCACGTCGCCACGGCGAAATGGCATCGCAACGCACCGCATCCTTTTCGCGACCCTGATTCGACAGACCCTTCGCCGCCGACCACGCTTCGAGCAGGCGGATCACGGAGGTATGGTCGCTCAGCTGCGAATGCACCTTGCCGCCGGCGGTCCACGGCGACACGATCACCATCGGCACGCGCGGGCCGAGTCCTACCGGGATCGCATCCATGGTTTCCGCGGCACCCGCGTCCTCCAGGGTCATCTCGCCGTAGGCATCGCTGGTCGCCGGAACCGGTGGCGGCACGTGGTCGAAGTAGCCGTCGTTCTCGTCGTACATCAACAGGAACACCGTCTTGCGGAAGACCTCCGGGTGGTCGTTGACCAGTACGTCCAGCAACCTGGCGGTGAACGACTCGCCGTCGCCCGGCGATGAGCTGGGATGCTCGCAAAACGCCGACGGCGCCACGATCCACGAGACGCGCGGCAGGCCCGCTTTCACCTCACCGGGTGCGGGATCGTCCGGCTCCATGCCGGCGGCGACGTCCTTCGCGAACTGCGCGACCAGCGCGTCGCCGGTCTTGCCACTGGGCTGCGCAAAGACGCGCCCACGGCGATACAAGGTCTGGAACGTCGGATCGTCCGAGGTATCGATCGGCTTGCCGGTGTTATCGACCCGGAAATTCTTGTAGTACTGGAGGTAGTTATCGCCGTAGTTGTCGTACTCCTGGTAGATCTTCCAGGTGATGCCGTTCTCGGTAAGCGTCTCCGGATAGGTCTTCCAGTCCGCGATACCGGCGGCTACCGCCGCGTTCCTCGCCTCAGGCGACTGGCCGAGCATCGCCGGGGTGATGTCCTTGTTGATGTCGCAGGCGATGTCCGCGACGTAACCGCAGCTGCCGTAGTTGTCCGGAAAATTCATCGGCGGCGGCACGGTGCCCGACCACAGGCAGAACCGGTTCGGATCGGTCGCCGCGAAGATCGAGCAATGATAGGCGTCGCATACGGTGAACGCGTTGGCCAGCTGGTAGTAGAAAGGCAGGTCGTCTGCGTTGAGAAAGCCCATCGCCTGCCGGCTCTTCAGCGGCACCCAGGTGTCCCAGTTGGACCAGGTCTGCTGTGAAGCCTTCCAGCTGTGATCCAGATCGGCCATGTACTGGTACTGCACGTTGCCTGGCGCGTTCAGGCGAAACGGCAGCACGTAATTCGTCGACTGCGCGGCGCGATCGGTGTCGTACCAGCCCTTCGGTTGCGTCCACGCCGCATGGGCCACGTGATCGCTGAAACCGCGGCTTGCCGCGTCGAGGCCTTCTGGCTGGTACCAGGCGTAGTTGCCACTAGGCAGCGGAACGGGTCGCGGATCGCCGTAGCCGCGCACACCCGGCAGCATGCCGAAGTAATGGTCGAACGACCGGTTCTCCTGCATGAACACGATGATGTGCTCGATATCCGCCAGACCCGGCGTACCGGTGGGATTGTGCGGTTCGAGCGCCAGCGCTTTCTCGATCAGACCGGGCCAGCTTGAAAGCGCTGCGACGCCCGCGGTGCCCGCACCCATCTTGAGGAAGCGGCGTCGCTTGATATCGTCGATAGGGGGCATGCCCTGGCCTCACGTCAACCGGCCGGTGTTGGCCGGTACCCGATTGTCACTATCCATGTTGCAGTAGCGCGTCAGCCCCGTGTGACCACCCCGGAATGCGACGCGGCGCACAGCCAGGCCCGCTCAACGCGCATGGCCCGGCCCGTCTTGTATCGCCCCGACCGTTTCTTCAGCGTGCCGCGTCCGTCACACGCCAGACCGTGTCACCGACATCATCGGCGATCAGCAACGCACCGTCCTTGTCCTGCACGACGCCCACGGGCGCGCCATACAGCTGCTTCTCGTCGCTGGAGTGGAAGCCACTCACCACGGTCTCCGGCTTACCTTCCGGTTTGCCATCCCTGAACGCGACGAAGACCACTTCGTATCCGCTCAACGGCGAACGATCCCAGCTGCCGTGCTCGCTGATGAAAGCGCCGTTGTGGTACTTCGCAGGCAGACCGTTGCTCTGCGTCAGAAGCAACCCGAGCGGCGCCACGTGCGAGCCGATGGCGTAGTCCGGCCTGATCGCCTTGGCCACGAGATCGGGCCGTTGCGGTTTGACCCGCGTATCGATGTGCTGGCCGTAATAGCTGTACGGCCAGCCGTAGAAACCGCCTTCCTTCACCGAGGTGAGATAGTCGGGCACGAGGTCGGCGCCGATTTCATCGCGCTCGTTGACGATGGCCCAGAGTGAGTTGCTCACGGGGTCCCACTGCAAACCGGTGGGATTGCGCAGGCCCGCGGCATAGATGCGACTCGCCCCGGTGGCGACATCGACCTCGAGCACATCGGCACGCCGGTATTCGATATCGAGGCCGTTCTCGGTGATGTTGCTGTTGGAGCCGACGCCGACATACAGCTTTGTGCCGTCCGGGTTGGCCTGCAGCGCCTTGGTCCAGTGATGGTTGATGGTGTTCGGCAGATCGGTGAAGTTCGTCGCCGGCACGGTGATCCGCGTCTGCCCTTCCTGGTAGGGATAGCTGACGATGCCATCGGTGTTGGCGACGTAAAGCGTGCTGCCGATCAGCTGCACGCCGAAGGGCGAATTCAGCCCTTCGAGAAATACATGCTTCTCCCACGGTCCCGACGCGCTCTCGCGCAACAGTGTGATGCGATTGCCGCCCTTCCCGCCTTTGCCCGACTGGTTCTTCACCATGCTGGCGATCAGCTGCTTGGGTGTGGTCACGGGCTCGCTGCCGGGACCGTTGGACTCCACGACCAGCACATCGCCGTTCGGAAGCGTGTACAGCTGCCGCGGGTGCATGAGGCCGTCGGCGATGCGTTCGATCTTCAGGCCGGCCGCTACCCTCGGCGCCTGCCCCTGTTTCCAGCCTGCCTTGTCCGGTACCTGCATGGGTGGGACGAGAAAGTTTTGTGCCTTGGGCAAGGTCGGATCGGTGCCCGACTGCTGGGGCGGCTCGAAGGAGGCTTTCTCGCTGCACGCCCCGAGGGCGACGACACAGGCCAGCGCCAGCGCGTTGCGACAGATGTACTTAGTCATGGGCCAGCACTCCCCGGTCGGATGCCCGCACCGCGACCACGATGTGCCCGATAGCGAGCAGCAGAACGGTGACGGCGGAGAGCCATACCCCTTCCGGGATGACCGCATACGCGTCACGGCTGTGAACGAAGGCGTTGAAGATCGCGGCGACGATGGCCACGAGGTTGAGCCAGAAGTCGAGTCGCTCACCGCGCACGGCGGCGTGACGGGAGGTGACCCAGACCTGGGTCAGGTTGACCAGCCGCGGTACGATCGCGAACAGCAGGCCGAATACGATCAGCCAGGCGGCCCCCTTCATCCAGAGGATCACGCCGGTGCGGGCGTAGACGATATCGAAAATCAGTGCCGCCACGAAGCATCCGAACGGTATCGGATTGAGCAGGCCGTAAATGGCATTGGCCACCACGTTGCGACGTGGCAGGACATGAGAATGCATGGTGACGATCTCCCTGGACTGGTGGAGCGGACGAGGCCTCCGCTCCGCATGCTGATCCGGGCGATGTCTAAGCCGCGTCTGCTCCTGGGCACCCCCTTCCCCTGAAGACCCGTGGCGGGCGATCATCCGCAAGAAATCACAGGGGGAGTTCGGCATGTCGGAGCACGGCCAGGATCAGCAGCTCGAGCGGCTGACCTTTTTTTCGGACGCGGTGTTCGCCATCGCCATCACCTTGCTGATCATCGAGGTGCACGTGCCTCATCCCGAGTCGCGTACGGACCAGGCCTGGCTGCAGGCTCTGGTCGACCTGATTCCGCAGCTAGCGGGTTTCTTCCTCAGCTTCATCGTCGTCGGCGCGTTGTGGGCCGCGCATCACCGGGTCTTCGGGCTGTTGCGCCGTTACAATCCCTCGTGGCCGGGGCGCAGCAACCTTCCGCTGCTGCTTACGCCTTTGGCGGTGATGTTGTTTGCCCGGATGCGTTCCCGGAGGCCGACGGCGGCGCCTTGACCGGCACGCAAGCGCCGGACGTATCCACGCGGCGCACGACGCAGGCCTCGGGATGCGTGGCGGCGGCCACGTTATAGGCGGCTATCCGGTCTTCCCGCAGCTGGGGCGCGGGCGACGGATCGTTCGATTCCTGAGACATGAGCATGATCTCCCGATCCGCCGGTACGCCCGGCTGCACTGACGCTGCGCGTAGCCGCGTTACGCCACCGTTACCCTCCCGCATAGATCACCTGCACCCGATGCTCGGCTCCGTCATCCTTCAGGGCCAGGGTTGCGCCACAGGCCACCCCGTCCAGCAAGAGGCTCGCCGGTTCGCCCTCGTGTGCACGACGCAGGTCGATGACGTAGGTCGCTCGTCCCTGGCGGTAGCGCACGGTATAGCCCGGCCAGTCCGCCGGAACGCGAGGCACGATCCGCAACCGGCCACCGTCGAGATGGATACCCAGTAACGACTCGACGATCAGGCGGTACATCCAGCCCGCCGACCCGGTGTACCAGCTCCACCCACCCCGTCCCGTGTGCGGCGCGACGGAATAGACGTCCGCCGCGATGACGTACGGTTCGATCTTGTAGCGCCCGATCGCGGCGGCGTCCCCGGTGTGACTGGCAGGATGGATCATCCTCGTCAGTTCCCACGCCCGCTCGTGGTTGCCCATGTGCGCGAAGGCCATGGCGGCCCAGACCGCGGCGTGGGTGTACTGGCCACCGTTTTCCCGCACGCCGGGCACGTAGCCCTTGATGTAACCGGGATCCATGGCCGACGTGTCGAACGGCGGATCGAGCAGGCGGATCATGCCCGGATCGTCGAGCACCAGATACCGGTCCAGCGACGCCATCGCACGTGCTCGCCGGTCGTCGCCGCCCACGTCCGAAAGGACCGACCAGCTCTGTGCGATCGCATCGATCCGGCATTCGTCGTTGCCCGCGGAGCCCAGCGGGGTGCCATCGTCGAACCAGGCGCGCCGATACCAGTCGCCGTCCCAGGCGCTCGCTTCGAGGGATGCGGCCAGCGTGTCGGCCCCCGCGACGCATTGCCCGGCGAACGAGAGGTCACCGCGCTGACGAGCCACCTGTGCGAACTCGCGCAGCACATGGACGAGGAAGAAGCCAAGCCAGACGCTTTCGCCCCGCCCGGCCTCGCCTACCTTGTTCATGCCGTCGTTCCAGTCGCCGCTGCCCATCAGCGGCAGGCCGTGAACGCCACGCGGCGCGGCGTGTTCAAGCGCCCGGACGCAGTGGTCATACAGCGACGCCCGCTGGCCCGAAGGCCGGGGCTGATCGTAATAGGACTCTTCCCCGGGGCGCAGCGGACGGCCTTCGATGTACTCGACGGACTCGTCGAGTACCCCGGTATCGCCGCTGGCCTGCACGTAGCGGCTGGCGGCCAGTGGGAGCCAGAGGTAATCGTCCGAACATCCCGTACGCACGCCGCGACCGCCGGGCGGATGCCACCAGTGCATCACGTCACCCTCGACGAACTGATGCGCCGCGCACATCAGCAACTGCGCCCGGGCCATGGCCGGCGCCGCGTGCTGCGTCGCCATCGAGTCCTGCAACTGGTCGCGGAAACCGATGGCCCCGCCGGACTGGTAGTAACCGCTGCGGGCCCAGAGGCGACTGGCGATGGTCTGGTAGAGCAGCCAGCCATTGGCGAAGACGTCGATCGACGCATCGGGCGTAGCGACCTGGACCGCGCCAAGGGTGTCGCTCCAGTGGCGCCGTACGGCGGCAAGGGCGGCGGTCGCCGAACCGGTCTGCCTGAAGCGCTGGACCAGCGCACGCGCCTCGGGTTCGCTGGCGCCCATGCCGAGGCGGAAGATCACGTCACGGGATTCGCCGGGCGCCAGGACGACGAAGCTGCGCAACACACCGCACGGGTCGAGTCCCGCCCCGACGCGGTTATGCCAGCCCGGACGGCGCATGCCCAGCGGCGCGCCCGCGTGGCCATTGCGCCCGAGAAAGGCGGTCCTGTCGCCACCGACGTCGCGGTCGGGATCTTCGACATCGAAGAAGGCGACGCGTCCCGGAAAGTCGCTGTTGTAGGCATTCCGTGCGAACAGCGCGCCGGTCATCGAATCGATCTCGGTGACCACGTGCATCGCGCTGCTCTCGCGCACGTCGCCCAGCAGCCATTCGACGTAACCCGTAATCGACAGGCGCCGTGACTCGTCACCGTCGTTGGTGAGAGTCAGGACCTGGAATTTCACCGACGCGTCGATGGCGACGAACACCGCCAGGCTCGACGAAACCGTGTCCTCCGCGTGGTCGAACACGGTGTAACCGAAGCCGTGCCGCGTGGTGTATTCACCCGCACCACGCATGGGTAGCGGCGTCGGCGACCACGTATGACCGGTGGCTTCATCGCGCAGGTACATCGCCTCGCCGCAGGCGTCTTCGACCGGGTCGTTCTGCCACGGCGTCAGTCGGCACCCGTGCGCGTTCGCTGCCCAGGTATACGCGCTGCCGCTTTCGGAGATCACCGTACCGAAGTCCGGATTGGCAAGCACATTGCACCAGGGCGCGGGCGTGACCGCACCGGGAGCAAGCGTTATCACGTACTCGGTACCGTCGGTAGAGAAAGCGCCCTTCGGCGCCGAAGCGGGGACCGGCTCGATGACCGGACGACGCGGCCAGCTGGCCGGCTCCGCGGCGACCGGGTGAGCGCCCAGCCGGTGACGCTCCATCTGCTCCTGCAGGGAACCCAGGCTGTCGACCACCACGATCGAGGCGCTGGCTTCCATCACCAGTCGATCCTCGAAGGACAAGGGCTGTGCCGCGCGGATGTAGACGCCGCCGGGGCGGTCGAGCAGGTTGGCTTCGGCGCCCGAGGCCAGCAGGCCGGTCAGCGCGTCGTGCAACGTCTGTCGGTACCCCGTGCTGTCCTCGTTCCAGATCACCAGGTCGACCATGAGACCGCGGAGGCGCCAGTAGGCGGCCGCGCGGATCAGATCGCGGGCGATATCCAGACGCGCGATGTCCGCGATGCGCAGCAGGACGATCGGCAGGTCACCCGAAACGGCTTGCCCCCACAGCCCCGACTGGCCGCGCCGGTTTGCCGCGATCAGGCCCGGCTCGGCGCGCAGGGCAAGGTTCGGATAGAGGATCGATGTCGCCATGTGCTCGTACAACTGGGCGTCGGCAAGCGTCGAGTTGGCCTGACGCAGCAGCACCTGGCTGCGTGTCCATGCGAGGTCGAAGACGCGGTCGGACAGGTGCCGGTCGCGATACTTCTCGATCAGACGTACGCAGCCCTCGCGCACATCCGCGACGCCGGTGACGAAGTCGAGCGTCGCCGTCTGGTCGGGATCGAGCGTCACCCGTACCCGAATGGCGACGATGGGATCGAGCACCGCGCCGTGACTTCCCGACAACGTGTCGCAGACGGCATCAAGCGCGGCCGGTTGAGCTGTGGTCCGGCCTCTCCCGATGAAACGGGCGCGGTCGGTCTCATACGAGATCGCATCGACATCCGCATCGTGTACCGCGACCAGATGGCACATCCATGGCGGGACTTCATCCGCCGAGCGCGGACGCCGTGTGCAGATGAGCGCCTGCAGGCTGGGCACGATCTCGGTCGTGACGAAGAGTTTGCTGAAGGCCGGATGGGCCGCGTCACCGCGTGGATCGGCCAGCACGACTTCGGCATAGCTGGTCAGTTCGATCGTACGACGCGTGCGGCCGCGATTGGTCACGCGGGTACGCCGCAGTTCCATATCGTCCTCGGGCGAGACGACGATCTCCGTATGCGTCTCGAAGCCGCGTTGCCGTACGCGGAACTCCGCGCGCGACTCCGCCAGAATGGCCTCGAAGTGGTCGGTCTGTCGTGCCACCGGCTGGTAGGCCGTCGACCACACGTCACCCGAGGCGGGATCGCGCACGTAACAGAACATGCCATGACGGTCGCGGGTGATGTCCTCGCGCCAACGGGTCAGCGCCATGCTGTCGCGTCGACTGTACCCACCACCGGCGCTGCTGACCATGACGTGATAACGGCCATTGGACAGCAGTTGCACCGCCGGCCGCGGACGGTCCGGATCGGTAAACAGGCGCAGCCGGGCTTCCGATGTCGCGGGTGCGGGCGCGCCCTCGCCCAGCCCGACGGCGTGCAGGTACTCCGATGCCGAGCGCGGCACACGTTCCTGCAACAGGAGGCTCGTCGCCATGACGCGCGGATCGGCTTCGAAGCGCTTGCGCATGGGCTGTCCGAGCAGCACATGCGCGATCGACAGCAACGACATGCCCTGATGATGGGCCATGAACTCCCGCACGATCGCCGAGTGCTGTCCCGGCGGCAGGCGCGACGGCGTGTAATCGACAGCTTCGTAGAGGCCGAACCGACCGGCCACGCCATCCGCGGTCAGCCGCTGCAGATTGCCGGTGGCTGCCGCCGGCGCGACCATCAGGGCCAGCACGGACGCATAGGGGGCCACGACGAGGTCGTCACCCAGTCCACGTTTGAGACCCAGACCCGGCACGCCGAAGGCCCGGTACTGGTAGGTCAGCTGCGCGTCGACGGCGTTGTATCCGGATTCGGACACCCCCCACGGAAGGTTGCGCTGCTTGCCGTATTCGATCTGGCGCGCGACCGCGGCACGACAGGTCTGCTCGAGCAGGCTGCCTTCGTAGGTCGGCATGACCAGCATGGGCATCAGGTACTCGAACATCGAGCCCGTCCAGGACAACAGCACCGGCAGACCGCCGGCATTCGTCAGCAGGCGGCCCAGCGAGAACCAGCTCTCCTGCGGTATCTGCCCTTGCGCGATGGCGACGAACGTCGTGAGTCGAGCCTCGGAGGCCAGCAGATCGTAGAACGAGTTGTCCAGCACGCGACGTTCGACATCGAAGCCGATCGACAGCAGGCGGCGGTTGTCGTCATAGAGGAAGGCGTGATCCATGACGGCCAGGTCGCCGGCCAGCGCCGCCGCCGCGGTGAGCGCGTCCAGACGCGTGGCGGCGCGCGCGGCGCGCGCCCGGTCGTTCGCGTCGGCCGCGATCTCCGCCAGCGACGCGATGCGATCACCGACGACGTCGGTATGCCACGCCTGGGCTTCGTCCAGAAGGTCGTCGCACTGCGCGGCGATCCGGGACAGCCAGAAACGCGTCTCTTCCGCGCCGTCGCTCCCATGGCGACCCACAAGTCCGTCCAGCTGGTGTCGCTGCGCGGTGGCGAACACGAATACATCCGTCGGCGTCGCGGGTGGCTTGCCCATCGCCTGAACGAGCTGATCCGACCAGTCGGCGAGGTCCGCTCGCCACGCGCCGCCGGCTTCTGACGCGAGGATTCCGACGCTGTCGGCCAGACCGGCGATCGACGCCACCGAAAAGACCGGCGCGTCGGCAATCGCCAGCAGCCCCCGCTGCAACGTGAGCAGGTGGCCGGCGAGGTTTCCGCTGTCGACGCTCGACACGTAGAGCGGATGCATCGGCGTACCGTGCTCCGTGTCGTACCAGTTGTAGAAATGGCCGCGATATCGCTCGAGATCGCGCATCGTGCCAAGCGTATGGCCAAGACGTTCGACCAGCGCCCCCGCCCCGAGATAACCGAAATCGTATGCGGACAGGGCGGAAAGCAGCCCCAGGCCCATATTGGTCGGCGACGTGCGCCTCGCGACGCGGGGCGCCGGCATCATCTGCACGTTATCCGGCGGCAGCCAGCGATCGTCGGGGCCCATGTACGTTTCAAAGAAAGCCCAGGTGCGGCGGGCGAGATGACGCAGGAACGTCCGGTCCGCGTCCGTAGGCGCATAGACTTGCGCGCTCTGCGCGCGGCTGACCCACCAAGCGAACGGTGGCGAGGCCATCCAGAGCAGGAGCAACGGGAACGCGACGGGCAACGCGGCCGGTCGTACGGCCACGAGCGCCGCCGTCACGCCGAACGCCACGGCCGGACCGGCCCACAGTGCGCGCCACGGAATCGTATGCGTGCCGCGACCCTGTCGCTCCACTTCGCCGGACGATCGCCATTCGAGCAGGTGCGTCCGACTCACCAGCACACGCCAGAGCGATCTCGCGATCGCATCCACGCTCAGGCGAGCTTCGTGCGGAAGCCATGCAACGGCGAGGCCGAGGCGTGCCACATGCTGTCCCGCCGCGTCCAGGGCGACGCGGCCGTGCACCGGCCAGGTCACATCGTGTGGCTTGCGAATCACGTCCATCAGCACGTGGAGCAGAACCGGTACGAACAGCATCGACAGGACCGCGATAGTCCACGTCGCGACGGGGCCGATCCACAGCCAACCGCCTACCAGCAAGGCCAGGGCGGCCGGCGACACGAGACTGCGGCGCAGGTTGTCGAAGATCTTCCAGCGCGACAGGCTGCTCAGATCGTTGCGAACCCATCCATGAACGCTGGGCACCGTCGGCATCAACCAGGGCAAGAGCTGCCAGTCGCCACGGGTCCAGCGGTGCCTTCGCACGCTGTCATCCGCGTAGCGCCCCGGAATCTCCTCGAAGACCAGGACGTCGCTGAGCAGCCCCGAGCGCGCGAAACAGCCCTCGATCAGATCGTGACTGAGTACGCGTTCGTCCTTGAGGCGCCCGGCCAGTGCACGCTCGAAGGCATCGATGTCGTAGATGCCCTTGCCCGTGAACGAGCCTTCGTGGAAGACGTCCTGGTAGACATCGGACACGGCACGCGTATACGGATCGACACCGGCATCCGCGCCGTACAGGCGTGCATAGACCGAGCGCGCCTGCGCCGGCAGTGCGATACCCACGCGCGGCTGCAGGATGCCGTAACCCGACACCACGGTGTTCGACGCGTCGTCGAACACCGGGCGGTTCAGCGGATGATCCATCGCCGCCACCATCAGATGAGCGGCGTCGCGCGGGAGCTGCGTATCGGAGTCCAGCGTGATGACGTAACGGACGGGGGGAAGATCCGCGATTCGTCCGACGATGAGCGCGAAGCGTTCCGCGCCTTCGCCGCGCAACAGCCGGTTCAGTGCGGCGAGCTTGCCGCGTTTGCGGTCGGCGCCCATCCAGCGTCGTTCCGTCGCGCTCCATTCCCGGGGGCGATGAAACAGATAAAAACGATCCGCTGCCACCGATGGATACCGGGCATTCAGTGCCGAAACGCGACGTCCTGCGTACGCGAGGATCGCCTCATCGTCCGGGAGGGCGGGCCGATCGGCATCCAGAAAGTCGGTGAGCAAGGCGAAATGCAGCGCATCGTCGCGATTGGCGAGGAAACGCACCTCGAGTGCATCGACGACCTCGTCGACGTCCTCCACACTGCCGAGCAGGGTCGGCACGGTGACCATGGTTCGCGCTGCCGCGGGCATGCCGGACGCATAGTCCATACGAGGCAGGTAATCGGGCGATGCGATCAGCGACGCGCCGAGGTTCAGAAGGCTCAGGCTGAGCTGGCTTGCAACGAGCAGACACCCTGCGCCGAGCAGCATCCACACCCAGGCTGACGCCGAAACGACCGCCGCCGTCGCCACCAGGCCAACGGTGAGCGCGGCAGTGAGCAGGAGAAACACGGTGAACGACACCGCGAACGGTGCGCGTGTGAAGGCGCGAGCGCACCGTGTTTTCCAGCCCCGGCTTGCGCCGAGCGCACGCTCGAACTCCGTTGCCCCCGCGCCGACCAGATAGAAACCGACGTGCCGCCGGGTCGTATCGTGGACACCAGCCGCCTGCGCGAGACATGCGGCGTGCACCGCACGGGCGGTATCCACTTCGCTGCGACGTGTCGCACGCGCCAGGCGCTCCACCGCATGGCGATAGCGATCCCGGCTGGTGAAATCCATCGCGGGATAAACGCCGGAGGGATCGTCGCGAAGCGATGCCTCGACCAGACTCGCGTGTTCGACGAAGTCGCGCCAGTCCACCGTCGCCAGCGAACGGAGGCTGCCGATGCTGTTGCCGACCGACACCTGGTGCATCGCCTGCTGCTGCGATTCGGCCTGCACGAGGTAGTCGATGCTGCGGCCCGATTCCGCGAGCCTCTGCTCGACCCAGCCCAGCGGCATGGCCAGTGCCGGCCCCTGCCCCTGTAACCGGCGCACCAGCTCGGCCACGAACGGTGCACTCATCACCGGGGCGGAGCGCGCCATGTCGGCGACCACCAGCACCACATTCTTCGGATCGTCGGCCGCCATGCGCGTCATGGCATCCGCCCAGCGCGTGGCACGTCGACGACGCGAGCGGTCCTGAGTCACGCGCACGGCGATGCGACGCAGATTTTCGATCAGCGCGAGCCGCAGCATGATGGGCACCGCCCAGAGTTCGCCCAGACTGAGCGGCGCGACGGTCTGGTAGGCATCGAGGAAACGCGCCAGGCCAGCGGCGTCGACGCGTCCATCGCCGTGGGAAATGACTTCCAGTGCGATGTCGTAGACGCGGGGAAGACCATGGGATGCGCCGCCATCGAGCTGGACGAGTTCGCGACTGTACCCTTTGGGAAAATCCTTGTTCGCGCTGCGGATGTGCTCTTCGATCAGGTAGAGGTTGTCCAGCAGCCACTCGCCGGCGGGCGTCGCGCTCTCCCCGCGACGTGCGGCCACCATGAGGCCGCGACACGCCCCAAGGATCACCCGTTCGTTGTCGGCAAGACGGGGAAGCAGCCATTCGGGTAGCCGGCGCGCAGCCAGACGATGCCTGGCGGCGAGTTGCGCGCCGTAAGCCTCGAGTTGTTCGGCATTGAAGAGTTCGGCTCGTAAGGCCGGCTCGCGTTCCGCGCCCGCGGTTTCCCGGACGCGCTTACGCCGGAAAAGGTCTATAGACCCGCCGTTAACATCGCGACGACATGCATGAGCTGCTCCCGATGCGGCCGGTGGACCGCCCTTAGCCGCCGAGTGTGCGCCGCTGACGGGCCGAGCGCCATCACCAGGGCGGAGATCGCCGTGTGTGCGTTGCTGCGATGCGGAAGCCACCTTGCCGAATAAGCGCGTATACGCGGCGCATACATCGGAGTGGTGACCATGCAGTGCAGCAATTAGTGACTGCGGAATGAACCATTCATTAGTGGTGCGTGTAGATACACCGAGACGCATATAACGAATTACTAACGTATTTGCGTTCTAGCGTCTCCGTAAGCGATGGTTCCTTGACGCAGGTCGCAAAACTGGCGGTTTTCACTTTGAGGCCTACGCGACCCCGTCTAAGCTGAAAGTCCTTCGGCGCGGATCAGTGGTACGCGATTGGCATCGAAGAAGGCGAAGGACATCGTTCTTTCAACGAATGGCGTCGACATCGGCATCCCCAACGGCCGCCCGTCGACGCCCGCCTGAGGTTTCATCCTACGCATCCAAGGGGGTGTGTCATGCGCCAGCTGTGTGCCGGTGCATGGAGATGTGTGCGTAAAACGCTGGAAATACAGGACGTTGGCTGGCCCTCTGCTTTTCGGCCCATTCATTCTCGCTCCGGTATAAACGCTTAGACGTCCAATTCATCTCCAGGAAACACGCGGCCGCATGACGACGAAGATTGAGCAGGCACATGATGACGACACCATCGATCTCAACGCGTTGTTCGGTACGCTGCTCGATCACAAGTGGCTGATCGTTGCAATCACGGGGGTCTTCTTCGTGATCGGTGTGCTGTATACGCTGCTGGCGACGCCTATCTATCAGGCCACCGCCGTGGTGCAGGTCGAGCAGAAGACGCCGAGCCTTCCGGGGCTGAGCGACCTTTCGCAATCGCTCGGCACGACCGCATCGCAGGCCGTCACCGAGATCGCGCTGATTACGTCGCGCCTGGTCGTCGGACAGACGGTCGACGACATGCGACTAAACGTGCAGGCGTTGCCGCAGCGCATGCCGGTGATCGGTGACTACCTCTCCCGCGGGCATAAACCCGGCCAGCTGGGCAAGCCTCGCTTCGGACTCAGTCGCTATGGCTGGGGCGGCGAGGTCGTCGACATCTTCAAGCTCGATCTGCCCGATCCGACCATGGGCGGCAAGTTCGAGCTCCGCGCCGAAGACAATCACCAGTTCAGCCTGTACGACGACGATGGCAAGCGTGTGGCGCAGGGCGCCGTCGGTCAGCTGATCAACGGCAAGGGCGTGACGGTGCAGATCCGCCAGCTGGTAGCCAACCCGGGGACGCGCTTCGACGTCGTCGTGCAGCCCGCGCTGACCACCACGACCAAGCTGCAGACCGATGTCGTCGCCCTCGAACAGGGCAACGACTCCGGGATCATCGGGCTGACCTATAACAACGCCGATCCGGAGCTGGCGCGGAAGGTGCTGGAACACGTCACCACCGCGTATGTGCGGCAGAACGTCGAGCGGAACTCCGCCGAAGCCGCCAGCCAGCTGCAGTTCGTCAAGGACCAGCTGCCCAAGGTGCGGCAGGACCTGGACAAGGCCCAGGCCGCGATGAACGCCTTCCAGACACAGTCCCACTCCGTCGATCTGAGCATGCAGACCAAAGGCCTGCTCGATCAGATCGTCGGTGTCGAGAACAACATCCAGCAGTTGCACATGCAGGAAGCGGACATCGATCGCCGCTTTACTCATGACCACCCTGCCTACAAGGCGTTGCAGCAGCAGATGGGCCAGCTGCAGGCACAAAAGGACAAGATGCAGAAGGAAGTCGGCGCCCTGCCCGACACCCAGCAGCAACTGCTCAAGCTCAACCGGGACGTCCAGGTCAGCAGCAATACGTACACCAGCCTGCTCAATCAGGCTCAGCAGCTCGACATCGCCCGCGCGGGCACCGTCGGCAACGTGCGTATCGTCGACAAGGCGGCGGTGGACCCCAACGTTCCCGTGCAGCCGCGCAAGGCGCTGATCGTCATCATCGCGACCTTCCTCGGTGCCTTCCTCGCGCTGGCCTTTGTCTTCCTCAAGCAGATCCTCAATCGCGGCATCGAAGACCCTGCGCTGATCGAAGACCTTGGCCTGCCCGTCTATGCGTCGGTGCCGCTCAGCTCCGGCCAGAGCGCGCGTTCCATCCGCACCCGTCACAAGCACGGCGCGCGTGGCCCCCTGCTCGCCATCAGCGACCCGGCCGATCTGGCGATCGAATCCATCCGCAGCCTGCGCACCAGCCTGCACTTCGCCCGGCTGGAAGCGAAGAACAACATCCTGATGATCACCGGCTCCAGCCCGTTCGCCGGTAAGACCTTCGTCTCGGCCAACCTCGCGGCCGTCATTGCCCAGGCGGGGCAGCGCGTGCTGCTGGTCGACGGTGACATGCGCCGCGGCACGCTGCACCAGTTGCTCGGCGTCAAGACGGGACGCGGGCTGTCCGATCTGCTGGTCGGCAAGGCCGAACTCGCGGACGTGGTGCAGAAGGGGCCGACCGAAAACGTCGATTTCATCAGCCGCGGCCAGGTGCCGCCGAATCCGTCCGAACTGCTGATGCATCAGCACTTCACGCGCTTCATCGAGGCCGTGGTGCCCGCCTACGACCTCATCATCATCGATACGCCGCCCATCCTGGCGGTGACCGATGCGGCGGTGATTGGCCATCACGTCGGGACCAGCCTGCTCGTGGCGCGTTTCGGTCTCAACAAGCAGCGCGAGCTGGCACTGGCCAAGCAACGTTTCGAACAGAACGGTGTCGAGCTGAAGGGCGCCATCTTCAACGCGGTGGAAAAGCGCACGGCGGGCTACTCCGAGTACGCGTACTACAAATACAAGGCCGATCCGGCTTGAACCGCCCCGCTACCACGGGGCCCAGCATGAAAAGAGCACTATGTCGCGCATCCTGATCGTCGGAAATCACACGTGCGGCAACCGGGGCGACGGCGCCATTCTGCGCGGCCTTCTGGAATGTCTGGCGGAGGCGCTGCCGGGGATCAAGGTCGATGTGACCAGCCGCTTCCCGACCAGCTCCGAATACCTTATCGGGCGTCGGTTGTTGCCCGACACGTTGAATGCCTACTACAACGAAGCCGCGAAAAAGCGCTTCGGTGGCCTGCGGCCGAAGGTGCTGCGCCGCCTTGTTCCGCGCATCCTGCACGGGCATCTCATGGGACGCTGGTGGGCACGCTGGGTAAAGCTGCCGCAGCGCCATCGCGAGACCATCGAGTGGATGAAAGGGTACGACCTGGTCATTCAGGTCGGCGGTTCGTTCTTCGTGGACCTGTATGGCCCCACGCAGTACGACCAGTCCATCTGCGCCCTGCTGGCGGGCCGTCCGGTCTACATGATCGGCCACAGCGTCGGGCCCTTCCAGCAGCCGTTCTTCCGGCAGATCTCCGAAGACGTCATGACCCGGGTCAACGCGGTCGCTCTGCGTGAGGAAGTCAGCGCGCGCTATATGACCGAGGGGCGCATCCCGCAGGACAAGGTGCGCTGGACGTCGGATACCGCGTGGCTGGTCAATCCGGGGGTCAACGAGCCCGTCAATACCGCGCAGCCGACGGTGGCCGTGACCTTCCGTGAGCTGGCCCCGTTCGACAAGCGTCTGGGCGTGACGCAGGCCGAGTACGAAACGGCGTTCGCCGAGCTGCTGGATGCCGTGATCGAAGCGGGCTACCGCGTCGTCGCCTACTCCACCTGCACGGCCATCGACGGCTACCCCAAGGACGACCGCATGGTCGCTCTCAAGGTGCGCGCGCGCCTGCGCCATCCGGAGTCCTTCCATGTCGAGATGAACGAGCTCAACGATGTCGAGATCGGCCGCCGCCTCGCCACCTGCGTGCTCACCATCGGCACGCGGCTGCACAGCGCGATCATGTCGATGAACTTCGGTACGCCATCCGTGGCGCTCAATTACGAGCACAAGTCCGAAGGCATCATGAAGCGTCTCGGTGTGGACGACCTGGCCATTCCCGTCAAAGCCCTGCTCGACGGCAGCCTGCGCACGAAGGTGCTCGCGTTGCTCCAGGACGAGACCTTGCGGCCACGCGTCGCCACGGCGGTCGCCCGCGAGAAGGCGTTCGCCCGTGAGTCGGTACTGGCGACGCTGGGGATCGGAGCCTGACCATGCCGATCCTGTTCGTCCTCCCGGAGTTTCCCAAGTATTCGGAAACCTTCGTCATCGACCAGATCGTCGGCCTGCTCGACCGCGGCTTCGACGTGCGCATCCTGGCGATCAGCCGGGGACCGCAGCCCGCACCCGGTGACATCGTCGCCACGCGGGGGTTGATGGAACGGACGACGTTCATCTTCGATCACTCCGCCAGCGCGTCGAAGCACTGGCAGATCCTGCTGCGCCGCTTGCGTCAGGTGCTTCCCGGACTGCCGAGCGCGCGCGTGCGCAAGGCGCTTTCCGTACGACTCTATGGCCACGCGGCGAAGAGCCTCGTCCTGGCCGGTGCCGTGCGCCGGATCAGGGAGCCGCTGAAGGCAAAGGCGATCATCGCCCACTTCGGTCCCACCGGCGTCCTGGCAGCCAACCTGCGCGCCCTCGGTCTGATCGAGGGTCCGATCCACACGGTGTTTCACGGCTTCGACCTTTCGCAGCACAGCGTGCTTGCCCGCCATGCCGACGATTACCGTCGCCTGTTCGCGCAGGGCGAGCGGATGTTGCCGATCAGCACGCGCTGGAGTCGCAAGCTTCAGGCGATGGGCTGCGCGCCGGAAAAGATTCAGGTGCACCGGATGGGCGTGGATCTGGAGAGCTTTCGTTACGTGTCCCCGGGCGATGTGTCGTCGGCCGGAACCCGCCCGCTGCGCGTGGTCAGCGTCGCCCGTCTCGTCGAGAAAAAGGGCGTGCTCTACCTGTGCCAGGCCGTAGCCGAACTGGCCAGGCGCGGCGTACCCGTCGAACTGAACGTGATCGGCGACGGCCCCCTTCAGCCGACCCTGGAGCGTTTCGTCGCCGATGAAGGCATGGGCGAGCACATCCATATCCTGGGCCGGCGCGACAAGAGCTTCGTACAGACCGCCTTGCGCGATGCCGACATCTTCGCCCTGCCCAGCGTCACCGCGACCGACGGCGATCAGGAGGGCATCCCCGTCTCGCTGATGGAAGCCATGGCCAGTGGCGTGCCTTGTCTGTCCACGGTGCACAGCGGCATTCCCGAACTGATCGAAGACGGCTATTCCGGGTGGCTGGTTCCGGAGCGCGACGCCGGAGCGCTGGCAGACAAGCTGGCGCGCATTCAGAACGGCGACTACGACCTCCCGGCCATCGCACGCCACGCACGTGAAACGGTGGAAGCCCGGTTCAACCAGAGCCGTCTGCACGACCAGCTCGCCGCGCAGCTGGCCCTGGAGGACTGACGATGGCCTCCGCCAAACGCGACGCCATCTGGACCGCCGGGTCGACCGTCATCAGCGCAGCCAGCCAGCTGTTGCAGATCGCGGTGCTGGCTCATCACGTCGACGCACGCATGCTCGGTGCGCTGGCGATCGTCAACGTGGTCAATGCGATCGCCACGTTGCTGCAGGACATGGGCCTGAGCAGCTACCTCATCCACCGCCAGAACATCAACCGTGAAGAGCGCACCTCGCTTTTCATGATCAGCGTGGGTCTCGGTCTCGTCTCGGCCGCCGTGCTCTTCTTCGTGTCCTACGCCGTGGCGTACTTCTATCAGTCCGAGGTCCTCGGCCAGCTGATGCGTCTGTCGACGATCAACTTCGTGCTGCTGGGGGTGGCCGCGCAGTATCAGGCCAGCCTGATCAAGGCCTTCCAGCTGCCGAGACTGGCCCGCATCGAAGTGATCGGACGCCTCTCGGGTCTGGCCACCCTGCTGATCATGGTGCTGGTCTTCCATGCGTCCATCGAAGCCGCCGTGTACGCCATGATCGTCAACAGCCTCGTCCGGCTGGGCTGCTTCCTGGCCGTGTCGGAGCCTGACTGGCACCCGGGTCGCGGGTTCGACCGGGGCATCATGCGGGAGGCGTTCCGCTATGGCGCCTTCCAGCTCGGGTCGCAGGTGATCAACCAGCTGCGCAGTCAGGCCGACCAGATCATCCTGGGCAAGTTTCTCGGCCTGGCGTCGCTCGGCGTGTATTCGCTTGCAAAGGAACTGGTCCTGCAGCCGACCAAGCTGATCATGCCGGTGGCGGGCCGTCTGGCGTTGCCGCGACTGGCGACCCTGCAGCACGATCCCGAAGCGCTGCGTCGCATCTACCTCGTCGGCCTGCGCGGTGTGGCGATCTTCAGCGCGGTGGTCTTCATCATGCTTGCCGTGTTCGCGCCACCGGCGGTGTCGATCCTGTACGGCCATCGCTACGACGGCGTGGCCCAGCTCATTCCGCTGATGCTGCTGTTCGGCATGCTGCGCCCGCTGGGCTCCCTGATCGGCGCCCTGAGCCAGAGCCAGGGCCGGTCGGACATCGAGTTCGGCTGGAACCTGAAGATCTGCGGCATCACGCTGGCGGTGAGCCTCGCCGGCGCGGCGTCCCGGTCGCTGGAAATCATGGCGGTGGCGCTGGCCATCAGCCAGATCCTGGCCACCGTGTTTTCGTATTACTTCTTCTCGTCGAAACTGATCCGGATCACCGCACGCGAGTTCTTCAACGCGTGGACGATCGAGAGCTTCGTACCCTATGCGTTTCTCATGCTGGCGGTCTTGGTTTACCCGGGCGATGGCTGGATGGCCAGCGCGGTGCGCTTCGCCATCGCCACGCCGCCGCTGGTGTGGGTGATCTGGCGTAGCCGGCACACCTTGCTGGACAAACAGATCCAGGCGGTGAGCGCATGAGTACGACGACCGATGCAATGCAGACGAGGAGCGATGACGCCATGGCGCTGGTGAGCGTTTACATTCCTACCCGCAATCGTTCGGCGCTGCTTCGCCGGGCCGTCGACTCGGTGCTGGCCCAGAGCTACCCCGAGATCGAGATTCTGATTTGTGACGAGGCCTCAACCGACGATACGGCCGAGGTCGTCGCCGACTACATTCAGCGCTACCCCGGCAAGTTCACCTATCTTCGCAACGAGACGCCGCAGGGCGCCTGCCGCGCGCGTAACCGGTGCATGGAGCAGGCTTCCGGCACCTATGTCACCGGACTGGACGACGACGACCTGTTTCATCCGCAGCGGATCGAATGCCTGGTCGACCTGTACCGGCGCAACAAGGTGTCGTTCGTCTGCAGCCGGTTCCGCTATTTCCAGAGCGACGCCCAGATCGCGGCGCTGCGCGATCGTCAGTACAGCCAGGCGGAACTGGGTAAGGTCGAGCCGATCACGCTGTCCGCCCTGCTCTACGCCAATCTCGCCGGCAACCAGGTTCTGACCGAGTTGTCGCGCATGCGCGAACTCGGCGGTTTCGACGAAGCGATGCCCTCATGGCAGGACTACGACATGTGGATCCGCCTGGCCGAGCGTTTCGGTCCCGCGCTGCGCACACGTCAGCTGCTGTCGTTCGTCGACGATGACAGGTCGCGCGCCCGAATTCGCAACTCGACCAAGCGCGCCGAGGGCAGCGAGCGTTTCATCGCCAAGCACACCCGGCTGATGAGCGCCGATCAACGGCGTAACCACCGGAACATCCAGTACGTCATGAACAAGCAGCGACCGCCCTTGGGCGACATCGCCCGGAACATCTCCGTCGGCGGCTACAAGTCGACGCTGAAAGTGTTGCTGCACAAGTTCTTCGGCGTGGCGATCGGCTGACCGGCATGGCATTGGCGATCAACAAGACGCGCGGCGCCGCCATCGTATTGCTGGCGATGCTGTTCGTGCAGATTCCGCTGGGGCACAGCACCACCAGCAAATCGCACGTCAACGTCTACCACCTCCTGTTGCTGCTCATGCCCGTGCTGTACATCCCGGCGGCACGCTACCTCAAGCTCAACCCGGCCACGGCGTTTATCGCCACGATGACGGCGACGGCTATCGCCGCCTCCGCGACCTATGGCGGCGGCGTCCGTTCCACGCTGATCCTGTTCGTGGCGGCGTCGTATTTCCTCGGCGTGGTCTTCGGGCGCAAGCTGCACGATATCGAGCTGCGCAAGATCTTTATCTGGATGCTGGGCTGCTGCCTGACCTTCGTCATCCTTCGCGATCTGGTCTACGCCGGCAGCCTGGGCGCGGTCTATGCGCGTACCGAGGGCGCGTCGAGCATCCTGTACATGTCGACCGGTGGCCGCAACATCGAGGCAAGCCTGCTTGCCCTGCTTTCCATTCTGTTGCTTGGCACCCGTGTTTATCCGATCGCGGCGGGCATCGCGCTGCTGACCAGCGGCATGATGCTGTCGCGAGCGGGGCTGGTGGGTGCCGCCGTGTCGATCGGCATCGCCTGCTGGCGTGCACGCAAATCCCGCCACTATTACTTCTTCAACTTCTTCGGCATCGCGATGGGCGTGCTGCTCGTCGGCCTGGTGCTGTCGTCGGTGATCGACATCCCCGTGCTGGACCGCTTCAACCTCAACGCCGAGACCCAGCTCGCGCACAAGAACGTCGGCCGCCTGGCGCTGTGGACCACTGCGGGCACCGCCCTGCACCAGAACATTCTGGGTTACGGCGTCGGCAACGGCGTGCCGGTGATGGAGCAGCTGTCCGGCCTCACCTTCGTCGAAAACAACGTCCACAATATCTATCTCCAGTTCCTTCTGGAAGGCGGCGTGCAGTCGTTGCTGCTCTTCCTGCTGATGGCGGCACAGATCCTGTTCACGCGTACGGAGGGCCAGCAGCGCAACATCAAGTTCTTCCTGCTTTGCTACCTGATGCTGGCCTTCATCGAGTTCAGCGGTTACGAGGCCTACTTCTGGTTTTTCGTCGGCATGTTCTACGCCCGCCACGACCTGCGCAAGATTCGCCTGCGTGAGGAAGCGAAGGAGCGGATGAAGATCCGCGCCAACGTACTGAAGCATCGCGACACCCTGCCCGCTCCGGATCCGAACCATGCTTGATGATTTTCGCGCCGACGTACGCCGCCTGAAGTCGCTGCCCGGCTACCGTGGCCTGGTCTGGTGGATGCTCGACCAGTCGTTCTGGGTGATCCTGACCTATCGCCTGATCTCCGGCACCCGGGGCACGGTGTTGCACACGCCGTTCCGCGTCTTCGAGAAGATCGCGGAATTCATGTTCAAGTGCTATGTGCCGACCACCGCGACGATCGGTCCGGGGCTGGTGATCTACCACGCCTTCGGCATCATCATCAACGGCAAGAGCACCATCGGGTCCAACTGCACGATCTACGCGCGCGTATGCCTTGGCAACCGTTTCCCCGGCGACGGTACGCCCACCATCGGCAACAACGTGACCATCGGCACGGGGGCCTGCATCTTTGGGCCCGTGGCCATCCCCGATAACTACGTGGTGAAGGCCAACGCGGTCATCACCCCATCGTCCTTCACCCCGCCCAACGTTGGAGCACCGTCATGAGCGAGGCCGATGTGCGCCTGTCGATCATCATCATCACCTGGAACGAACTCGGGAACCTGGAGCGCTGCCTCCACTCCCTGATGGACAAGGTGGATTTCAGCCGCGACGAAGTGATCGTCGTGGACAACGGCTCACGCGATGGCAGCGCCGAATTCGTGGCCACGCTGCCCCAGATCCGTTATTTTCCGCTCGACAGCAATTACGGCGTCGGCCCCGCACGTAACCGGGGCCTGTTCCTCGCGCGCGGCAAGTACTGCATGACGCTGGATAACGACACGATCTTCCTGACCAGCGATCCGGGCACCATCGTCGACGAATTCTTCCAGTCGCACCCCGATGCGGGCGTGGTCGGTTTCGAACTGCTGAATGTGGACCGCACCCGGCAGGACTCCACCCGCCGCTTCCCGCGTTTCTATCAGCCCATCGCGGCGCGTATCGCGGCCACCCGTAAGCTCGGCTTCGTGCAGCGCGAACTGGACCGCCACCTGATGGTGGACACCACCTTCGACGACAGCAACGATCCGCTCGAAGTCGACTACGTCCTCGGCGCCAACCAGACGTTCACCAAGAAGGTCGCCGCCTTGCTGATGGGTTATGACGACCGGATCTTCTTCGGTCCGGAAGACGCAGAGTTCTGCGTGCGCACCCGCAAGCTGGGCCTGCGCAACTACTACAGCCGGAAGATCTCCGTCGTGCACGACTACAAGCGTCGAACACGTAAGTTCTCCCGCCTCACCATCAAGCACCTCGCCGGCTTCGCCTACATGCTGAAAAAGCACGGCGGCGTGTACCGCTACTCGCTGAGCGAGCGCCGCTGATACCGGAGACGTCACCATGCACCGTCGCAGTTTTCTTCGTCAGTCCGTATGGGCCGCAGGCGCGATCGCCGTTCTGCCCCTGACCTCGCTTCGCGCCGCCGGCGCGGGCACCGGTAAGACGTACTACGTGGATGGCGGCGGGGGTAACGACGGACACGACGGGAGCAGCGCCACGCGGGCCTGGCGTAGCCTCGACCGACTGAACAAAACCCGCTTCGGGCCGGGCGACCGCATCCTGTTCAGGCGTGGGAGTGACTACCCGGGAGCGTTTCTGCCGAAGGGCTCCGGTAGTGCGAACGCGCCCGTGGTCGTCGATGCCTATGGCGAGGGAGCGCTGCCGCATCTGCATGCGGACGGTGGCGCCCCGTCGACCTTGCGCCTCCAGAACGTCGAGTACTGGACAGTGCGCAATCTGGAGATTTCGAACAAGGGACCGCAGATGGCACCGCGGCGCACGGCGGTGCACCTCTATCACGAGGACTTCGGCATCGCCCACGGCATCGTCCTGCAAGGTCTGCACATCCACGATGTGAACGGCACGCCGGTCAAGAAGGACGGCGGTGGCAGCGCGATCCTCGTCCAGGCAAAGACGAAAGACAAGCCCACGCGCTACCAGGACCTGTCCATCACCGACAACACGATCGAGCGCACTGCACGGGACGGCATCCTGTTCCTCGGCGCCGGCAGCCGCAAGGCCGGGCTGGCCACGGGTGTGGTGGTGCGCGGTAATCGCATCAGCGGCGTCCCCGGCGACTGCATTCTGGTGAAAGGCTGCGACGGCGCGCTGGTAGAGCGCAACACGGTGAGTCGGTGTGGCGCCCTTCCCCGTGGTGAAGCGGCCGCGGGCATCTGGCCGTTCGACAGCGACAACACGCTGATCCAGTACAACGAAGTCAGCGACCATAAGGCGTATGCCGACGGCCAGGCGTACGACGCGGACTTCAACTGCCGTGGCACGGTGATCCAGTACAACTACAGCCACGACAATATCGGTGGCATGGCGCTGGTCTGCAACGATGGCCGCAACGCGTCCGACGTCGGCAACACCGGTACGATCGTGCGTTTCAACGTCAGCATCAACGATGCCCTGCGCAAGACCGACAGCGCGTCACTGAGGATCTCGGGCCCCGTGGCGGGCAGCCAGATCTACAACAACATCATCATCATTCCCGAAAAGCCGATCGCCGGCGCCGAAGTCACCGTCTTCAAGGCGACCAGCTGGAAAGGGGTGCCCGACGACACGGCGATCCATGACAACATCGTGGTGTCGCCGCAAGCCCCGGGCATCGACATGAGCAAAGCCACGCAGACGAAGCTCGGCGACAATGCCGTCTTTGCGGACAGGGATGTCACGGCGTCGGCCAGCCAGCTCCGCACCGCGCGTGCCGACACGGGTATGCTCGCGCGCTTCCGGGAGCACCGGCCCTCGCTTGCCCAGGTCAATGCGCTGGTCAAGGCCTGTTTCGCCAACGGCAAGCCGGTACCCAATGCGCTGGAGCTGATCGGCAAGCTGACCGGCTAGGGTCAGGTCCGCGGTACGGTGGCCCGGTCCGGCGCGGGTGCGCGGCGGGCCGCCAGCCGCTGGATGAGGCGCTTTCCGAGCGCCTGACCCGGCACCTCGACGAGGTGATAGGTGATCGTGGCTAGCACCACCGTCCCCGCCAGAGCGACGACGACCGTGGCGCCGAAATACATGTCCGGACTCAGGTGATCGCCGGCATGCACCCTCGCTAGCAGCTTGCGGGCCACCTGCAGCATGAAGAAATGCACCAGGTAACCGCTGAAGCTGATCTTCCCTATATGCCTCATCGGCACGGTTACCAGCCAGCGATACGGCTGACGGTAGAGGCACAGCGTGATCAGGCCGAAAGCCAGGCCGTACAGAAAGACGGCCCGCGGATCGTCGGTCAGCTGCGGAACGACCAGCAGGGTCAGGACGCCCAGCGCGAACAGCGCCGCATTGGCGCACCGATTCCCCTCGTGGAAGAACCTCGTCAGTGCGCCGGTTTGCCCGAACAGGATGAAGTAGGCGCAGATGCCGCACAGGAAGATCGGCAGCTGGTTGGGCAGCCAGACAAAGACAAATCGCTCCCAGAGGTCGCCGTCGGCGATCGGCGGATGGGCGACGAGCGCGGGCCAGGTCAGAACATCGATGAGCAGGATGACGCAAAGCGCGGCGAAGGCTTTGGGGAAATCGCGAAGCGCAAGAAATACCAGCGGGAAGACGATGTAGAACGACATCTCCACGCCAATCGACCAGCCGCCGGGGACCACATCGTTCGCGCCCAGAAGCCACGCGGGGTTCCATCCGTTAATGAAGCCGAGCGTACCCAACAGCGTTCCCGGCGGCGGCAGCGCCTGACCTTTCATGACCACCGGTGCCAGACAGTAAACGCCGAATGCGATGTAAAACATCGGTGCGATACGGAAAAAACGGCGGATGTAGAAGTTCAGCCACTCATGCGACTCGCCGCCACGCTTGCCGGCGGACAGGAACAACGTGAGCGCGCTGACCACGAAGAACAGCTGCACTCCCCGCGCGCCCTGGGCGGCATAGCGACTCAGCCATCCCGACATGCTCGCCTGGTGCCCCATGGCCTGGTACATCTCGACATTGCGCTGCGCATGGCTCAGCAGCACACCGATAATGGCGACACCACGCAGGGCATCGATGAAATCAAGCTGTACCTTGGGCCGCGCCTGCATCAGCCGAAGCCGGGGTCGAGATGCCAGCGCCACGCGCTGGCGAGGATGTCGTCGAGGCGCGTAATGCGTGGCTCCCACCCTAGCTCGAGCCGCGCCAGTTCACTGGATGCGACCAGGGTCGCCGGATCGCCGGCGCGACGTGGCGCGATCTCGTGCGGCACCGGCTTGCCGGTTACGCGCTCGGCCGCGGCGATGACCTCCCGTACGCTGAAGCCTTCGCCATTGCCCAGGTTGAAGCGGAATGCGCCTTCATGGGTGGCAAGGTAATCGATGGCGAGCAAATGAGCCGACGCCAGGTCGTTGACGTGAACGTAGTCACGGACACAGGTCCCGTCGCGGGTGTCATAGTCGTCGCCGAACACCTTCAGCGCCGCGCCCTGCCCCAGCACCGCCTTCAGGACGTTGGGAATCAGATGGGTCTCGGGATCGTGCGCCTCGCCGATGGAACCGTCGGGATCCGCACCGGCCGCGTTGAAATAGCGCAACGCGACCGACCTCAGTCCGTACGCGCGGGCCGCATCCTCGAGCACGTGCTCGATCATCAGCTTGCTCTGGCCGTACGGGTTGATCGGCGCCGTGGCGTGACCCTCGTCGATGTGCTCCGCGTGGGGATTGCCGAATACCGCCGCCGTCGACGAGAACACCAACCGCTGGACGCCCGCCTCGTTCATGGCGGAAAGAAGGACCAGCGTATTGGCCACGTTGTTCCGGTAGTAGGCGTACGGATCGACCACCGACTCGCCCACCAGCGACCGCGCGCAGAAGTGAATCACCGCATCGAAACGATGCGTCGCGAAGACGCGAGCCAGCCGCGCCGCATCGCCGATATCGCCATGGGCGAATGTCACGCCCCTCGGGACCGCCTGACGGTGGCCTGTCGACAGATTGTCGTAGACCACCACCTCATGCTGGTTGGCCAGCAGGTAACGCACCATATGCGAGCCCACATAGCCCGCACCGCCACAGATCAGAAGCTTCAAGCGATATTCCCGGTTTTCGTGGATGAAGTGCTGGCTCAGCGCGACTCTTCGACCGCGGCCGAGGGTGTCGGCAGCGCCGCGTTTCCGGGTGACGGGGAGGCGCTGCCGCCCTCGCTATGCACAAACCCCTTGAAGATCGTGAGGAAGATGATGCGAAGATCGAACGCGACCGACCAGTGGTTGATGTAATAAAGGTCGTGCTCGATGCGCTTGACCAGATCGGTGTCGCCACGCCAGCCGTTGATCTGCGCCCAGCCGGTGATGCCGGCCTTGACCATGTGCTTGTGCATGTAGCCCGCGATCTCGCCCTTGAACTTCTCGACGAACATCGGACGCTCGGGGCGCGGACCCACGATGGACATGTCGCCGCGGAGCACGTTGAGGAACTGCGGGAGCTCGTCCAGGCTGGTGCCGCGAATGAAGCGGCCGAAGCGGGTGACCGTCTTGGCCGACGCATTGCCCCACTGCACGGCCTTGTTCTTCTCCATGTCCACAGGCATCGAGCGGAACTTCAGCATTTCGAACTCTTTGCCGTCCAGGCCAACACGACGCTGGCGATACAGGACGGGACCGGGACTGGACAGCTTGACGCCGATCGCAAGCGCGACCATCAGCGGCGAGATCATCAGCAGGATCGCGCCGGCGATCAGGCGGTCCTCGATGTCCTTGAGCAGCCAGGCATTGCCCAGTAGCGGGCTCTCGCGCAGCGTGACGAGCGGCACGCCCGCCACGTCTTCCATACGGTGATTGATCAACTGACGGCCCAGCATGTCCGGCACGAACTTCACCGTCATGACGTGCTGGTCCATACGATCGAGCACGTAGTTGATCGCGCGGTTGGCGCTGACCGGCAGCGCGACGAGAACCTGGTCCCACTCTCCCGACGCCAGCACTTTGTCCAGGTCCAGCAACGCACCTGCCAGCGGCACGCCACCTGGCACGCCGTTGTCGTAACTCGTGCGCACGTAAGCGGTGATCTTCATGCCGAGTGCCGGGCTGGACTCGACCTGGTCGATCATGTGCAGTCCGGAATCGGTCGCACCGATCAACAGGCACCGACTGATGCCCACCCCGCGCTCGCGAAGGCGGTGCGTGGCGCGATGGGCGACGACTCGCACCAGCGCCATGAATGACAGACCCAATATAAACGTCAGCGACACCCAGCCACGCGAATACAAATCGCTGACTTTGAGCAGATAGCCGAGCGCGATGAGCGCAGCAAAGGCGACAGACCACGATGCTGCGATGCGGCAATATTGCCCGACGGGACGTTCACCGATGGGCTGATCATAAACACGGAATGCGGCCGACGCGCTGAGCGTCGACAACAACAGTATAACGAGCGCCACTGAATAGACGCTGTTCATCGCTACCGTGTCGAATCGGACGTAGTAGGCCAGGAAACCGGCCGATACTGCGCAGATAGGATCGCTCGCACGGAGCTCTAGATCCACTAACGCATTGAATTTGGTCAGTTGCATGACAGGTACCTTCTTCCGACGCGACAATGCCGTGGTTAACGGCCTGCCCAGGTACGTGCCCCCTGTGGAACCGGGTTGTCCTGTCCGGGGACGCCCAACGGCCCAACACGTTTCAGATGGACTCCGGCATTCCGCCGGAATCCGTCATTCAACACTTCTCAGTGTGAGTCTTTCGACAACTCATGCTGCACCGCCAGAAAATTGGCGGCAATCCAACATATCCTAATTTGCGGCTCGCGTCACAAAAAGAATCGCCCCATTCTGTCGTTCAGCTGATTGCCTTGCACTTAACATCGATATGGCAGTGAATGGATCCCGCGTTTGCGCGAATAAACCGCGTTCATGAATGTCTGCAACGCGTGTACGCATCGATTCACCCACTGGAGATGACGACCATGAGACGTCTGCTTTTTGCTTGCGCGATTCTTGCCGTTGCGGCTCCGATCTGGGCCCAGAGTCAACGTGCCACAACCCAGCCCGGCACGCCTGAGAACCCGCAAAACAACGGCCAACAGCCCCGCGTGGCCAATCCGAACCAGGCACGTCAGGCATCGAAGGGGTCGCTCGCACCGGCCCGTGTCGGACCAGGCACCGCAGCGATGGCGGCTGCTACCGGAGCAACGGCCAACAACACCAGCGGCACCGGAAATGACGGTACGGGTGGCACCGGGGGTACGGGTGGCACGGGTGGAACCGGAGGCACCGGCGGCACGGGAGGCACGCGCTGAGCGGGCATCGACTCAGGTTCTGGACGTCTAAATGTCCATTCACGTTCCCGAGCCATTAATGCTCGATCGGTTTAAGTGGGGCGTTAAGCAATCGCCGCCTGGCGCTCCGACTGAAGGATCCCGTACACGATGAAGTTCCTGCCGATTCTCGGTCTGGCCGGGTGCCTGCTATTGAATGCATGCGTCCTGGCACCCGGCCAGCACATGAAGACCGGTGAGTTGAACGACAAGGAAAGCGCGACCGGAAGCCGCTACCAGCTCGTTCCGATCACGCCCAAGCTGATCGCGATGGATCGCGCCACCGCCACCGGGCGGGGCGTCGACCCCAGTCTCATCTCCTACCAGCCGGATCCCTATCGCATCGGTCCGGGAGATTCGCTGTACATCACGATCTGGGAGCACCCGGAACTCACCTCCCCCGCCGGTTCACAGCAGCAGACGGGTGCCAATGGACGACTCGTGCGGCCCGACGGCACGCTCTTTTATCCCTATGTCGGCTTGATCAACGCCGGTGGCATGACGGTGGAAGAGCTTCGCCAGGCCATCACGGACCGCCTGACGAAGTACATCGAGAAGCCCCAGGTCGACATCAGCATCATCAGCTACGCCAGCCAGCGGGTCACACTGGGCGGTGCCTTCGTCAGGACCGATCCACAGAACATCACCGTGACACCGCTCACGCTCGCTCAGGCGGTCGGGACGGCAGGCGTCAATGCCCAGCTGGCCGATCTGTCGGATGTCGTGCTCCGGCGCGACAACCGGGAATACCACATCGACCTGGACGCGCTGTCGCGCTCCCGCGACGGCGGCAAGGACATCTATCTGAAAGGCGGCGACAGCGTTTACCTGCCTTACAACGACCGTCACGAGGCATACGTGATCGGTGAAGTGCTGAGGCCGCAGGCGATTTCCTTCAAGACCAGCGACCTCACTCTCACCCAGGCCCTGGGCCGCACGGGCGGTCTCAGCCAGACCAGCGCGAACGGCAAGTCGGTCTATGTCATCCGTGGCGTCGAAGACATGGAGAAGGCGCCGGCAACGATTTTTCAGCTGGACAACACCTCCCCGGCGTCCTTCGCCGTCGCGTCGCAGTTCTCAGTCAAACCGGGCGACGTCATTTTCGTCGGACCCGCTGGAATTACGCGCTGGAACCGCTTCATCAGCCAGCTGCTGCCGCTCTCGGGCCTTATCAGCAATGCCGCCACGACGCAATACAACCTGGATCGCGACAGCCAGCTCTAGCTCTGATCGCGTTCCGCTTCACTTTTACGAGCTAAACAGGCGACATCGATGAAGGTCACTATTTTCGGCACCGGTTACGTGGGACTGGTCACCGGTGCTTGCCTTGCGGAAATGGGCAATCACGTGGTGTGCGTGGATGTCGACGAGGCCAAGGTGGAAGGGCTTCGCAACGGCGTCATTCCGATCTACGAGCCCGGCCTCGAGCCGATCGTCAAGCGTAACTATGCTTCCGGGCAGCTCGATTTCACGACCGATCCGGAACCCGCTATCGCGCACGGCGAGCTGATTTTCATCGCGGTGGGTACGCCACCCGATGAGGATGGCAGCGCCGATATGAAGTACGTCCTGAGCGTTGCCCGCACCATCGGCAAGCATATCGATGGCTACGCGGTGGTCGTGAACAAATCCACCGTACCCGTGGGTACGGCTGACCGCGTGAGGACCACGATCGCCGAAGTCCTCGGAGAGCGCGGTGCGAAGGTCGACTTCGACGTGGTCTCCAACCCGGAGTTCCTGAAGGAAGGCGATGCGGTCGAAGACTGCCTGCGCCCGGACCGCATCGTGGTCGGCTCGTCCAGCGAGCGCGCCGTGGCGCGCCTGCGCAAGCTGTACGCGCCGTTCAACCGCAACCATGACCGCATGGTCGTTATGGATGAGCGCTCCGCGGAGCTGACCAAGTACGCGGCCAACGCGATGCTCGCGACCAAGATCAGCTTCATGAACGAAATCGCGAACATCGCCGAGCGTGTCGGTGCCGACGTCGAACTGGTCCGCCAGGGCATCGGCGCGGATCCGCGTATCGGCTACCACTTCATCTATCCCGGTGCCGGTTATGGCGGCTCCTGCTTCCCCAAGGATGTACAGGCACTGGAGCGGATCGCTCGCGGTCACGGTTACGACGCGCGCCTGCTCAGCATGGTCGAAGCGGTGAATGCCGACCAGAAAACCCGGCTGTTCGCGCAGATCCAGCGTCACTTCGACGGTGACGTCAAAGGCAAGACCGTCGCCTTGTGGGGTCTGGCGTTCAAACCCAATACCGATGACATGCGCGAAGCGCCGAGCCGCCGCCTGATCGAGGCCCTGTGGGAAGCGGGCGCAAACGTCCGCGCCTTCGACCCTGAGGCCAGGGAGGAAACCACGCGTATCTACGGCGATCGCGGCGACGATCTCGTGCTGTGCGACAGCGCATACGACGCGCTCAATGGGGCCGATGTGCTGGCACTGGTCACCGAGTGGAAAGCCTTCCGTAGTCCGGACTTCGCACGGATCAAGGCGGCACTGAAGACGCCGGCGATCTTCGATGGGCGCAATCTCTACGACCCTGTGACGGTCGAAGAAGCGGGTATCGCTTATTACGGCATCGGCCGCGGGCGTTCGCTGCAACGCTAAGGCGCTGAAGCAGGCTTCAGTGACATAAGAAAGCCGCGCCCTGAAAGGGGCGCGGCTTTTTTTGCAGCTGTAAGACCGGTCAGTCGCCGATCTTGTTGAGGTTCTTGTCGAACAGATCGCTGTCCAGATCGTTGGTCATCGTGTAAAGCGTGTAGCGCTTGTTGAGACGCGCTCCGCCATCGCGCTGCAAGGGCTCCCACAGCAACGTGGCCCGGTTGCGCGACGACCGCGGCAGCAGCATGTCGAACGGAATGGACACATAGATGCCCTTGTCGAAGCTGCCTTCGCCGTAGCCCGCGCTGCCCGACTTGTTGGTAATCGTGGCGTACGCGCCCATGCGTGCCCCATTGGCGAACTGGCGTGACACGTCGACCGTCGTACCCCAGTCGCCGGCAAGGTAACGGCCCACGCTCACGGCGAGCGTCACGTTATGGAATCCGGTATCGAGGTATCCGGTCGCCTGCCCCGTAATCACGTGGTAGCGGCGGAAGGAGAAATCCTGATCGAAACCGCGCGACTTGACCCAGTTCAGGTCCGCCCCGAAGGCCCAGTGCTGACCGAACGGACGGTACAAGACTTCGCCACCGGCGCCGCCGTACATGCTTTCGAGCATGCCCGCGTACGCCAGGCCGTAAAGGTCTTCGCCCAGCTTGTGCGTGCCCGTGACCTGGAAGTTCGGCATGGTGATATCCGAGCTGGTCAGATACTGCCGGACATTGGTGCGGACCCGTGGCAGATTGCTGGGCGCGTCGTACTTGAACTTGTCGTAGTTGTTGGCGATGTTGACCGCCAGCACCCCGTCCACCCACAGATTGCGCGTGATGTTGAACGTGCCTGACGCGGTGCCGTAGATCTGGTACAGAACGAAAGCGTCGGGACCACCGAGGTTCTGCTGATAGCCGAGCGAGGTCCCGCCGGAGAAGCGCTTGAGCGGCGCCCGGTAGAGCACCTCCTCTTCCTGCGCGGTCACCGGGTCCTGCTCCACGCTGCGACGGAACGTCTGCAGGTCGATGCGGTTGTCCAGCAGCTCGATGAACTTAGGACGATGGACGCTGGTGTCCACCGTGGCCAGGCCATTGCGTTCGGACCTTACGGTCAGCCAGTCGATGCTGCCGTCGACGCGGTTATCGATGATGCGCGTCGCGCGGCCGACGCCCTCGGCGTTATAGAAAAAGCGATCCTGCTGGCCATGGATGACCAGCTCCGAGCCGCGACGACCGATGCTGCTGACGTTGATGCCTGCGTTGTCGTTGAGGGTCCTGGCCACTTCGCGCCAGTCGACCTGATCGGGGGTACGTCGCGAACGAGCCGACGAGTCCGCCGTAAGGTTGCCCCCGCCTTCAGCGCCCGGTGACACGGCTCCCGAGGGTGGCGGCGTCGCTTCCGGAGATGCCGAATCGGCCGTTCCCCTCATCGCCCTGTCACCGGTCGCTTCCGGAGGAGCCGCCACGGGCGTGCTCTCGAACGCCACGGCCTCCGGCTTCGGATCGTTCAGTTTGGGCGGATCGACATGCGTCGCCAGATTGCTGTGCAGGTTGATCGCGGCGGTCGCCACCTTGCCGCGCTCGTAGCCGAGCGTCAGGTCGACATTGCGGTTGACCCGGAATACGGCGCCCAGATTGATCGGCCACCGTTGCGGCTGATTGTTGCTCTGCGGCTGATGTTTGTAGTCGTTGCCATCGAGTTCGGCCTTGAGGACCAGCCAGTCCCACGGCGATCGGTACTCGACGCCTCCGAAGAAACCTGGACGCCCACGCAGGAACTTGTTGATGCTCAGCGCACCCGTCGCACCGGAACCGCTGCTCGGCCGCGTACTGAACTTGTCGCTGATGATATTCAGCGGGTTGGCGATATCGCCGCGGTTGCCGATGTAGCCCCAGGCCAGACCCAGGCTGAAATCGAATGGCCCTGCCCGCTTGCTGGTGACGATGTATTCGCTCGAGAACAGGCCGGTACCGCCGATGTCGCGCGCGCCGACCGCCACGGCGGGAAGCCAGCGGCTTTCCTCCCACAGGCGGATCTTGGCGTCGATCGACTTGTCCTTGTACGTCTGGCTACCGCTGAGGTAAGCCGGCCCATACGGCCGGTTACTTACGTTGGTATAGCGGAACGACCCTTCCAGCCAGGGTAGCGGCTGCATGGATACGTTGTAATTCGTATAGGGCGTCGTACGGCTCAGGACGAAGCTGAACTCGCCTTCCTGCGCCATGCGTGCCGTGGGCGACTGCAGGAGGCCCACGCCACCGAAGTCGCTCTGCGTATAGGTTTCCTGCGCGAGCACGCACGTCGCTCCGCCCGCCCAGAGGGCAAGGCCGGCGCAGCAGCCATGCAGCGCGACCCGCCGCGTGACGCGCCGTCGACGTCGAGGCGCCCGCATTAGCGCGCGCCCTCGTCGTTCAACAACTGCGTGGCGAGAAACGCGGCAATGTCATGGTTGAAGTCATCGTCGGCGGCGCCGGCGATGGCCTTGTTATCGAACGGCACGTAGATCCAGGCCCCCGGCGCCAGTACCCTTGGCGCATCGCGATTCCACAAGGCGATGTTCTGCTGGAATACCGCGCCGTCGGGCTGCACGACGAAAATCATATTGGGATCGGCAGCTTTTGAAACGGGACAATCCTTCAGGTAGTCGCGGGCGTCACGGAAGCCGACCTGGGGCAAGCGGCAGGTTTCATTCACCGCGCCGACCACGCGGATGTCCCGCGGACGCGTCGGGTAGAAAAGGCGATCGCCGTCATGCACCGGCCAGTTGTCGGCCGGCGTGACCTCGAGGCGGAACGGATCCAGAGCGGACAGGGTCCGGCGACCCGTCACCGGCAACCGGGCGAACCAGCGCTGGAAAGCGGCCGCGCCGATCGACAGATCCTCCTGCCCCTTCGCCATGGCCTGACGACGGATGGCACCCAGTTCATACTCCAGACCCGCGCGCAGGCGCAGCTGATCCCGCTGCAGGGCGGGCTGAAGCCACGCGGCGCCGAGCAGATAGGCATCCGGAGAGACGCCTGCCGCCAGTGCCGGGGCCGACAGGCGGGCTCCAGCCGGATAGACGTCCGAACCCGGTCGGGCCACGGCGCCGTCGACGGTCACGGTCACACCGGTCTGCGCGAACGACGGCCCGGCCATGGCCACGAGCAGCGAAAACAGCGCGATGCCCCTCACGCGGCGGGCTCGCGATACGGTCGCAGCTGGATCAGCTCCAGCGGGTAATCCGGGGCCACGTACTGGCGGCTCTTCCAGATGAAACCGTCCGCCGGGTCGACCCAGTAGCGATTGTCGAAGTGCACGCCCTGCGCGGTCAGCGACTCGTCCACACGTCTCAGACGATGCACCTTGCCCAGGATTTCGACGTCTTCCAGCCCTTTCGGCTCGAGCTGCGCCCGAAGGATGACGCCATACCGGTAATCCGGCGACCAGTCCATCCGACGGGTATAGCTGACTGGCCCGCTGAGCCGCTGCAGGCCCTGATGAAAGGGGTTTTCGCCCGGGAAGGCCGATGCGTCCAGGTTCTGGGGAAGGCCGACGGTACGGGCGATCACGCCGTCTCGCGTGAAGACGATATCGTGGTTGCCGCCGTACCAGCCGAGCTCGCCCTGCTCCGTCTTCGCCAGGATCAGAATCGCCTGGCCGGCGGGAGAATTCGCTTGCAACTGAAAATACGGCGAGGCCGCCACCGACTCGGGGGTGGCATCCACTTTGTCTCCCTGAAACGCGAGACGCACACTCTCGACACTGCCAAGCGACACCGTCGAGCAACCGGCGAGCAACGCCAGCACCAGTGCGAACCCAGCGGGGAACAGAAAACTTAGCGCGACGCGGGCGCGTTGTGTCTCAGGCCAAGCCAAAATCAGTGATGGGTCCGTTAAGTAAATGTCGAGCCCCGGCGTCGTGGCAAACGGGGCGATGCGAGGACAACACTGACAGTGGATCTACCCTACGAACACTACATGACCGATGCGGACTGAAAACTGACTGACGTCACGACGCGCGCCTATAAGTACTTCAACCATCCGCTGACGGCACCATCGATCAGTTTGTATACATGTTCGAAGGCCGGGCGTTGTTGGCGGTAGGGGTCGGGAATGTCGGCTCCCGCGCCCCAGCGATCCAGCAGAAAGACCTTCCCGCTTACCTCAGGCGCCATCCGACCGATTTCCGCGATGTGTCGCTTCTCCATGGCAAGGATCAGATCGGATTGGCGCAGCAGTGCGTTATCGGCCTGCCGGGCGCGGTGAGCCGCGCCATCCACACCGTGTTCACGCAACAGCTCCAGCGAGGTCGCATCCATCGCGTGGCCAACGAGTGCGCCGAGGCCGGCGCTGCTCACCTGGGCGCGATGATCGCCACCGAGGCGATGCCGTAGCAGGTATTCCGCGGTGGGACTGCGGCAGATGTTGCCGACACAGACAATCAGTATCCGTTCGAACATAGGTGCTGCGATACTCCGGGTCGTAGACAGACATAAGCGATGAGCGCAACCGACATGATAGCGACACACGAGTGCATGGCATGACCCTGTGGCAAGCCATCACCAGTTTCGGCGACAGCGCACTACTGCTTCCCCTGATTGCATGGACCGGTATCTGCCTGCTGGTGCCGGCACCCCAGTGGCGGGATGTCCGGCGCTGGGGCTTCGCCGTCGCGACGGCGGGCGGCATCGTCTGCCTCTCCAAGCTGCTGTTCATGGCCTGGGGTATCGGACCGCCCGGACTCAACTACACCGGCTTCAGCGGTCATACGACGCTGGCGATACTGGTATGGCCCTCGCTGGGCGCCCTGCTCGCGCGGGACGGCAACGTCCGCATACGACGCACAGCGATCGCCGCGGGTTGCCTGATCGGGGCAGGCGTGGCCGTCTCGCGACTGGTACTGAAGGTGCACAGTCCCTCGGAAGTCTGGCTGGGCGCGCTGCTGGGAACCGCCGTCATGGCCTGGTTCGTACGCGGCGTTGAACCGACCCTCCACGAGTCGCGCTCCGACGCACGGCGGCGCATCCTCATCCTCGCGTTGGGCGCGGTGGCCATCTTCGTACTGTGCTATGGCCGCGTGTTTCCCTCTCAACATGTCCTCAAGGACGTCGCGCTCTGGCTCAGCGGCCACAGCGACGTTTTCACCCGCCGTATTCGCCTGGACTCTCCATGACCGCACCGAGGCCCTTTGAGAACAGCCTCTGGCTGCCCCGGCTGGTGGAGGCGCGCGCCGCCATGATTCAGTCGGCCGGTGACACCGCCCTGGCCGCCGACGAACTGCGGCGGTACCAGAAGTTCGCCAGGCCGGGACAGCCCTCGGCTCACATCGTCCAGCTGCGGCAAAGGCAGGCGGCGGCCCGGCAGGCGACGGCGCGAGCGAAGCAGGCCTTCCTGAAGGCTGCGATGGAGTTCACGCGTGAGGCGGAGCTCCTTCCGCCACCGCGCGTCACGCTCGAGGCCTTCGTACTGGACTGGCTGGATGCGCACCCCGACGCCACCCCCACGTCGACGCCATGACGCGTATCGACGGGGAAACGCGCGCCCATGCCCACGTCAACGTTGCGTTGCGCTTCCCACGGCCGCCTGCATCGCACGGTAGTCGCTTGGCGTCATACCGACAGTCGCCTTGAACTGGCGCGCAAACGCGCTCTGATCGACGAAGCCGCAGGCCATGCCGATCGACGCCACGTTATCGTCACCGCCAAGGAGACGCATGGCCGCTTCGATACGCAGCTTGGTCAGCACCTGCTGCGGTGTCAGCTGGAAGACGCGGCGGAAGTGCCGCTCGAGCTGCGCGACCGACAACCCTGCCAGCTCAGCCAGGGTGGGGATGCGCACCCCCTCGCCGTGGTGCTCCTGCATGTACGCAAGAACGCGTCGCAACCGTTCGTAAGTAGGATGCTTGCCGTCCGGCAGACCGAGATCGCGTGAGATGCCGATCACCCCGCGGATGTCGCCACGCGACGACACCAGCGGGCGCTTACAGGTGAGACACCACCCCGGCGCGCGGTTGCTGAAGATGTGCACCTCCAGCTGGTTCTCGATGACTTCGCCCGCCAGCACGCGCCGGTCCTGAGCCGCATACGACCCGCCCATCATCGCCGGAAACAATTCCGTGACTCCCCGGCCGATGATGTCGCCACGACGCTTCAGCCCCAGACGTCTCACGAGGGTCAGATTGGCATGCGTGTACCGCCCTTCGGTGTCTTTGACGAAGAACACGACGTCGGGCAACGCGTCGAAAAGCGGTTCGAGCTCATCGGCGGAAATCTTCATGGGCCTGGGGCTCCTCCGGGGCGGCAACGGCGACCTGTCGCGGCAATGAAAAGATGCCGCAACGCATCATAAAGCCGATAGAACCGGGAATTGCAAGCCTCGCAGCGTTTCCACCCCGTCGCTGGCGGCGGATCGGACGTTATGCCAAATTCCGCATCCGTCATCGGTAAAGCTTTCTATACGCAGACAGGCCGCCCCGGTGAGCATGGAGGCCATGCATCACATCGAATTCATCGACTCACACACTGGCGGCGAACCTACCCGGGTCGTCCTCTCCGGCTTTCCCAATCTGGGTGACGGCCCACTGGCCGGTCGCCGTCAGCTCATGCGCGAACGGTACGACGCCTGGCGGCAGGCGATCGCGTGCGAGCCGCGCGGCTCGGACACGATGGTAGGCGCGCTGCTGCTGGAACCGACCGACCCGTCGTCGTGCGCAGCGGTGATCTTTTTCAACAACGTCGGCTACCTCGGCATGTGCGGCCACGGCACCATCGGCCTCATACGCACACTGCAGCATCTCGGCCGCATCGCCCCCGGCCGGCATCGTCTCGAGACGCCGGTCGGCATCGTCGGTATCGAGCTGCTGGACGACGGACGCGTGTCGATCGACAACGTCGAGAGCTACCGGTATCGCCGTAACGTATCGGTGGACGTCGAAGGCCATGGCCCGGTCACGGGCGATGTCGCCTGGGGCGGCAACTGGTTTTTCATCACGAGCCAGTCTCCCCTGCCCCTCACGCTGGCCAACCAGCGGGCGCTGACCGCGTACACGGAAGCGATCCGCGCCGGTCTGGAACGCGACGGCATCACCGGCGCGAACGACGAAGAAATCGACCATATCGAGCTGAACGGGCCGGACGAGGAGAGCGGCGGCGACGGACGCAACTTCGTCCTCTGCCCCGGCATGGCCTACGACCGTTCGCCCTGCGGCACAGGCACCAGCGCCAAGGTCGCGTGCCTGGCCGCCGATGGCAAGCTCGATCCGGCTCAGGTGTGGCGCCAGGCCGGCATCCTCGGCAGCCTGTTCGAGGCGACTTACAAGCACGGCGAGCGCGGCGTTCTTCCGCGTATCACGGGCAGCGCGCACGTGACCATGCAGGGCACGATCCTGATCGACGAGGCCGACCCGCTGGCCTGGGGCATCGGCACCGCGTGAGCACGTACGATCTGATAGTCATCGGTGCCGGCATCGTCGGCGCCGCCTGCGCCGAGCAGGCCACCGCCGAGGGCCTCAAGGTCGCTATCGTCGAGCCCGCCACCGTCGGGGGCGGCGCCACCGCGGCCGCCATGGGTCACCTGGTGGCCATGGACGACGACCCGGCGGAATTCGCACTGTCGCGATATTCGCTCGGTCTGTGGGAAGCCTTCGCCGAACTGCCCGCCGCGGAGTTCAGCCGCTGCGGCACATTGTGGGTGGCCAGTAACGACGATGAACTGGCACGCATTCCCGACAAGCTGGCACGTCTGACCGACGCGGGCGTCGTCGCCGAAGCCGTGGACGCCGCCGGTCTGTACGAACTCGAGCCGATGCTCGCCGCCGGCCTGCGCGGCGGGCTGCTGATTCCGCGGGAAGCGGTGGTCTATCCACCGGCCGTCGCGCGGCATCTGGTCGACCTCGCGCTCGAACGTGGGGCCACGCTGCACCGGCAATACGCGTTCCGGCTGCAACCGGGTGGTGTCGTACTGCAGGACGGCGGCAAGCTGCACGGTCCGGTACTCGTCGCCACCGGATGCGCCTTGCCGCGACTGCTGCCACGACTGCCGATCCGCGCGCGGAAAGGTCACCTGGTGATTACCGAACGCTACGGGCAGCGAGTCAATCACCAGTTGCTTGAACTCGGCTATGCGGACAGCGCTCACGGTGCCGATGCGGCAAGCGTCGCGTTCAACGTGCAGCCGCGCCCGACCGGGCAGATCCTCATCGGCTCCTCCCGCGAATACGACGCGGCGGATGCGGACGTCTCGATGGATATGGTCCGGATGATGCTGCAGCGAAGCTTCCGGTTCCTTCCATGGTTGCGAGAGCTCGATGCGTTGCGCGTGTGGACGGGCTTCCGCCCCGTCAGTACCGACGGCTTACCGTACCTGGGCCGCGTACCTGGCATGGCCGACACCTGGGTCGCGGCCGGTCATGAGGGGCTGGGCGTCACCACGTCGCTTGGCAGCGCACGCTTGCTTATCGATCAGCTGCTCGGCCGACCGACGGCCATCGACGCCGCGCCTTACGATCCAGCGCGGGTGGCTTCATGACGGTGCGGGAAGCACGTCTCATCGTGGACGGCGTCATCAGGCGCGTACCGGCCAGCATCACGGTCGCCGCCGCCCTGCTCAGCCTCGACCTGCCGTTCCGCCGCTCCGTCAGCGGTCAACAACGTGCCGCCCTGTGCGGCATGGGTGTCTGCTTCGAATGCCGGGTGCGTATCGACGGCGTCGCGCAACAGCGCGCCTGCCAGGTCACGGTCCGCGATGGCATGACGGTAGACAGCGAATGAGCGACACCTTCGACATCGCCATCGTCGGTGCGGGTCCCGCGGGTCTTGCCGCGGCGGCCGCCGCAGCCACACACGGGCGGCGCGTCGTGCTCATCGACAGCCAGCCGAAGCCCGGCGGCCAGGTATGGCGTCACGACGTACGACACGGCTATCCCGCCATGGCCGATCGCAGCATCCGTGAGGCCTTGTCATCGCGCGGTGTGACCTGGCTGGCCGAGACGCAGGTCATCGCCACGGAAGCCAGCCATCTTCTGCTGCAGGATCCGCGACGCGGTTACCTGCTGCCGTACCGCTCGCTGATCATCGCGACGGGCGCACGCGAATTACTCATGCCTTTTCCGGGCTGGACGCTGCCGGGTGTGGTCGGGGCGGGTGGTTTGCAGGCCCTGGTCAAGCAAGGCTGGGCCCTGCGTGGACGACGTGTACTTATCGCCGGTAGCGGACCGCTGCTTCTTGCCGCCGCGGCGACGGCACGAAAGCACGGCGCCATCGTCACCGGCATTCATGAGCAGGCGTCGACCGGTGAGCTTCACCGCTTCGCCCGCAGCCTCTGGCGCTGGCCGGCGAAGCTCGCACAGGCCGCCGCCTTGCAGGTCTCGCTTCGCGGTATCGACTACCGCCACGGCAGCGTCGTGACCGAGGCCGTCGGCGAGCACGCCGTGTCGGCCGCACTGATCGAGCGCGCCGGGCATGTGCAACGCGTCGACTGCGACGTACTCGCGGTCGGCTTCGGTCTCGTCCCGGATCTGACGCTCGCCCGCCAGATCGGCTGCGCGACGCGCGCCGACACGCTTCATCCTCAGGTCGATGTCGATACCCATCAGCGCACCAGCCTCGACGATACGTTCGCCGCGGGCGAGAGCTGCGGTATCGGTGGCCGCGACTGCGCGCGTCTCGAAGGCCGGATCGCCGGGCTGGCCGCTGCCGGCGTCGCGATACCCGATGCGCTCCTGCGTCGACGCGATCACGCGCGGGCCTTCGCGACCCTGTTGCGCGAGCATTTCGGGTTGTCACCGCGCGTCCGTGAGCTCGCCCGCGACGACACCCTGATATGTCGCTGCGAAGACGTGTCCTTCGGTGCCGTCCGCGCCCATGGGGACCCTCGTAGCGCCAAGCTCGCCACGCGCTGCGGCATGGGCGCCTGCCAGGGCCGCGTATGCGGCGCGGCCATGACCGAGCTCGGTCTGGGTGCGCGCACCGATGCGCGCCCGCCCTTTTTCCCTGCCCGCCTGTCCACCCTGGGCGAGCCGGATTTTCCCAGTTCCCTTCCTGCATCGAGAGGCATCCAAGCATGAGCAACGCAACTTTCTGGCACGGCGTCCTTCCCGCCATCACCACGCCATTCAAGGCCGATGGCCAGGTCGACCACGAGTTTCTCGCCAAACATGCGCTGCAGATGATCGACGCCGGCTGCAAGGGCATCGTGCCGCTGGGCTCGCTCGGCGAAGCCGCCACGCTGAGCTACGACGAGAAGACGGCCATCCTGCGGACGCTGGTCAAGGCGCTCGACGGCCGCGCGCCCGTCATTCCGGGTATTGCCTCGCTCTCCACCGACGAAGCCGTACGGCTGGCGCAAGACGCCAGGGCCATCGGTTGTTCGGCCCTCATGGTGTTGCCGCCATACGTCTACTCCACGGACTGGCGGGAGATGAGCGCGCACGTGAAGGCCGTGATCGCCGCGACCGACCTCCCGTGCATGCTGTACAACAACCCGGTGGCGTACAAGACCGACTTCACGCCGGCGCAGATCGCCGAGCTGGCGGGTCAGTTCCCCAACCTGCAGGCCGTCAAGGAATCTTCCGCCGATGTGCGGCGCTTCGCCGCCATCCGTGCGCTCGCCGGCGATCGTCTCGAACTGCTTGTCGGCATGGACGACGCGCTGGTCGAAGGCGTCAGCATGGGTGCGGTCGGCTGGATCGCCGGCCTGGTCAATGCGTATCCGGCCGAATCGGTGAAGCTGTTCGAGCTGGCCCGCGATGGCGGTGCCAAGGCCGCGGAATCCCTGTATGCCTGGTTCCTCCCGCTTCTCCGCCTCGATACCGTGCCGACCTTCGTACAGCTGATCAAGCTGGTGCAGTCGCGCGTCGGCATGGGCAGCGAAACCGTGCGCGCGCCGCGCCTGCCGGTGGCCGGCGCCGAGCGCGACGCGGCGATGAAGGTGATCGACCACGCAATCGCCACCCGGCCGGGAGTCTGATCCATGGCCGAGCAGCCGCAGGTTCTGATCGGTGGCCAGTGGCGCGCCGCCGACGCGCCCACCGGCTCGTTCCACGCGGAAGATCCCACGCGTGGTGAAGCCATCGGGCCGTCGTTTCCCGTCAGCGGCGCGGACGACGTGGAGGCGGCGCTCGCAGCCGCCACGGCGGTCGCCGGTGAACTGGCCGCCGTGCCGCCCGAGCGCATCGCCGATTTCCTCGAGCGCTACGCGGCGGCGATCGACGCCGATGCCGAAACGCTCGTGTCCCTGGCCGCCGCGGAAACGGCACTGCCCGCCGAGCCGCGACTGCGCTCGGTCGAACTCCCGCGTGCCAGCGGACAGCTACGTCAGGCGGCACGCGCGGTGCGTGAACACAGCTGGAGCGATCCGGTCATCGACACGGCCAGTGGTCTGCGAGCGCATCGCGCACCGCTGGGCAAGCCGGTACTGGTGTTCGGACCGAACAATTTTCCGTTCGCCTTCAACGCGATCGCGGGCAGCGACTTCGCCTCGGCCATCGCGGCACGCAATCCCGTGATCGCCAAGGCGCACCCGTCGCACCCGGCGACCTCACAACGGCTCGCCGAGCTGGCGCACGAGGCGGTCCTGGCCTCGGGCCTGCCGGCCGCCTCGGTGCAGATGCTGTATCACTTCGATAACGCGATCGGCGCGGCCCTCGCTTCCGACGCGCGGCTGGGTGCGATCGGTTTCACCGGCAGTCGCGCCGGTGGCCTCGCGCTGAAGTCCGCCGCCGATGGCGCGGGTGTCCCCATCTACGCCGAGATGTCCAGCGTCAACCCGGTGTTCCTGCTGCCGGGTGCGCTTGCGGAAGATGCCGAAGCACTCGCCACGGCCTTTTTCACGTCCTGCACGATGGGCAGTGGCCAGTTCTGCACCAACCCCGGCATCGTCATCGTGCCCACCGGTGAGGATGGCGATGCGTTCGTCGCCAGCGCCACGGCGCAGTTCGCCGCGGCGACGCCCCGCGTCCTGTTTTCGCGCGGTGTGCAGGAGGGCCTGATGCGCGCCGTGGGCGCGTTGAGGAAAGCGGGCGCCACCGTGCTCGCCGGTGGGGCCACCGGCGACGACGCGGGTTACCGTTTCCAGCCGACCCTGCTCAGCGTCGATGCCGCGGCCTTCGTCGCCGATAAAGGCGCTTTGCAGACGGAGGCTTTCGGTCCGGTCAGTCTGCTCGTCCGTGCCGACGGCGATGACGACTTCGCTGCCATCGCGCGAGCCTTCGAGGGCAACCTCACCGGAACGATGTACCGCGCGACGGATGGCAGCGACGATGCGTCGTGGCAATCCATCGCCCGGCATCTGCGCGAGCGCGTCGGTCGCCTCATCGCCAATCGCATGCCGACCGGCGTGGCGGTCAGCCCCGCCATGAATCACGGTGGCCCGTTCCCCTCGACGAGCCATGCCGGCTTCACCGCCGTGGGCATGCCGTCAGCGATTCACCGCTTCACGGCGCTGCACAGCTACGACAACGTGCCCGATGCCCTGCTTCCGCCGGAACTGCGCGACCGCAATCCTGGCGGCGTGCAGCGACGGATCGACGGCCGCTGGACCGATGCGGACGTGGGTGACGCCGCATGAGCACGCAGATCGGACACCTGACCCCGGAGCAGGCCCGCGAGGCCTGCACACCGTGGACGCAACTTGCGCCACGCATCGGCCGGGACGAGTACCTTGCTCGCCTGGAGCGCGCGCAACGCCTGCTCGATGCCGCTGGCGCAGGTGCGCTGCTGGTCACGGCCGGCACGTCGCTGCGTTATTTCACCGGGATTCCCTGGGGCGCCACCGAGCGGCTCGTCGCGATGCTGCTTCCGCGACGGGGCGAGCCGGTATTGATCTGCCCCGCGTTCGAGGAAGGTTCGCTGCGCGCCGAACTGGCCCATCCGATGACGATGGCGTTCTGGGAAGAGCACGAGGACCCCTGCGCGCTGGTCGCCGCGTGCATGGCCTCACGCGGCGCGAGTACGCTGGCCCTGGACCCCGCGGCGCCGTTCAACGTGTTCACGGGGCTCGCGCACACACTGGGGACCCGCGATATCGTCGATGCGACACCGGTGATCGACGGGTGCCGGGCACGCAAGTCGGCGACGGAACTCGCCCTGATGAAGCAAGCCTGCGCGATGACGCTGAAAGTGCAGGCGCTCGCCGCCGGCATGCTGCACGAGGGCATCGCCGCCGGTGACGTGAAGCGCTTTATCGACGGCGCCCATCGCGCGCTGGGCGCGGACAACGGTTCCACGTTCTGCATCGTGCAGTTCGGTGTGGCCACGTCGTATCCCCATGGCGTGCCGGGCGAACAATACCTCGAGAAAGACCAGGTCGTCCTGATCGATACGGGTTGCAGCGTGGCCGGCTACCAGTCGGACATCACACGTACCTACGTCTTCGGCGCGCCGGACGCCGAGCAGTCGCGCATCTGGAACCTCGAACGCGCGGCGCAACAGGCGGCTTTCGACGCGGTGCGCCCCGGCGTGCCTTGTGCGGACATCGACGCCGCCGCGCGGCGCGTGATCGAAGCCGGCGGCCTGGGGCCGGACTATCGCCTGCCGGGTCTGCCGCACCGTACGGGCCACGGCTGCGGAATGGCCATCCACGAGGCGCCGTACCTCGTCCGTGGCAACACGGCACCTCTCGCACCGGGGAACTGCTGCAGCGACGAACCCATGATCGTCGTTCCCGGCCGCTTCGGCATCCGCCTCGAGGACCATTTCTACGTCACCGACGACGGTGGCGCGTGGTTCACCGAGCCGTCGCCTTCGATCGAGCAACCGTTTGCCTGATTGTGCACAATGCCGCATCGTCACCGGGCAATGTCTTCTAGCCGCCCGGTGACACTCGCGCGAGCATCGGGTGATACGTTCCAGAGGGGAATCGCATGACCCGTTTTCCAGCCGTCCGCGGCCTCGTCCTCGCGTGCCTGCTGGCCGCGCCATACGCCTCCGCTCAAGCGGCCGACGCGCCTGCCAGGGCCTTCGACGCGCTCGTCGCCGAGCGCTGGGAATACCAGCTGAAGGAAAGTCCGGAACTCGCCACGACCATCGGCGATTACCGCTATAACGACCGCTGGACCGATTATTCGCTGGCTCACGTCGCTGTCGACGGCAAGGCCACCGCCGATTTCCTGCGCCGGTTCGAAGCCGTGGACGTGTCCCAGCTCGACGAGCAGCGCCGCCTCAGTCAGGCCATGGCCGTGCGCGAGCTGAAAGACCGCCTCGAAGCCATCCGCCTCAAGAATCACGAGATGGTGCTGGATCAGATCGGTGGCGTGCAGCTTCAGCTTCCCGGCTTCGTTCCGACCATCCCGTTCGACAGCACACGCCACTACGAGGACTACCTCGCCCGCCTCAGGGCGATCCCAGGCATCGTCGACCAGCTGATCGCCGCATCGCGAGCAGGCATGGCCGATGGGCTCATGCAGCCGCGTTACCTGCTCGAAAAGGTCGCCGTGCAGGCGCGGCAGATCGCCGATCCGGCGGGCGAAGCCAACGTCTTCGGCCAGCCGGCCGCGCATATCCCGGACAGCGTGCCAGCGAAAGACAAGGCGCGGCTGAAACAGGCGATCCTCGCCACTGTGGACAACGAGGTGCGCCCCGCGTATCGCAGACTGGCGGACTTCGTCGCCAACGACTACGCCCCGCACGGCCGTACGCAGGAAGGGATCTGGTCCCTGCCCGACGGTGACGCAAGGTATCGCTATGCCATCCACACACAGACCACCACCGACCTCGACCCGAAGCGCATCCATCAGATCGGTCTGGATGAAGTAAAGCGGATCGAAGGCGAGATGACCGCCATCGCGAAACAGCTCGGCTACGCCGACCTGCCCGCCTTCCGCGCCGCCGTCGCAAAGGACCCGAAACGCTACGCCACCTCGCGCGAGCAGATTCTCGACGGCTACCGCAAGTACATTGCCGGTATGCAGCCCGAACTGCCGAAACTCTTCGGCCATCTGCCGACCACGGCCCTGTACGTGCAGGCCGTGGAGGCCTACCGCGAGAAAGACGCCGCCGGCGCCGAATACCATCAGGGTACGCCCGACGGCAAGCGTCCCGGCGTGGTCTTCGTCAACACGGGCGACTTCGCCCAGCGCACGCTCTACACCATCGAAGACACCGCGTATCACGAAGGCGTACCGGGCCATCATCTGCAGATCTCGATTGCGCAGAGCCTGCCGCTACCGCCGTTCCGTCAGCAGGCCGGGTACAACGCGTACATCGAAGGATGGGCACTTTATGCGGAGCGCCTCGCCAAAGAGGCCGGCTTCTACAAAGACCCGTACAACGACTACGGGCGTCTGAGCGGCGATCTGCTGCGCGCCGACCGTCTCGTGCTCGACAGCGGCGTGCATGCGCTGCACTGGACGCGCAAGCAGATGATCGACTTCTTCCACGCCCATCCGGCCGAGGACGAGCCGAGCATGCAGGCCGAGACCGACCGTTACATCGCGTGGCCGGGCCAGGCGCTCGGTTACAAGCTCGGCCAGCTCAAGTTCCTGGAACTTCGTCAGCGGGCCGAGAAAGCCCTCGGCACCGCCTTCGACATCCGTGCCTTCCACGATGAAATGCTCTCGGGCGGCGCCATGCCGCTGGAACTGCTGGATGCGCGCACCGATGCATGGATCGCCGCACAGAAGGCCGCAAAGCCCACCTCGCACTGATCGGAGAGCCTCATGGCCTGTCCATCCGCCCGTCTTGCCTGCCTGCTCGGCATCGTCACTTTCGCCGCCCCTGTGCTCGCCGACGACGCGACTCAACGGTTCCATGAGATAGCCAGCCGCGAGTACGCGTGGCGCCAGGCCCAGTTCGCCGGCGCGGATGACGAAGACGGTCCGGCCAGACCGGCCGACCGCCTTCCCAAAGTCGACGCCGCCACCCAGGCCGCACGCGAGGCCTACTGGACGAAGGTCGTGGAACAGCTCCAGGCGATCGATCCCGCGCAGCTGAAAGGCGAAGACCCGGTCAACTACGCGGTCTTCCGCCAGCAGGTCGACGTCCTGCTGGCCGACCAGCGCTTCAGGACGTGGCAGATGCCGTTCAACGCGGACTCGGCGTTCTGGAGCAACCTCGGCTTCAGCGCGCGCGCCACGTTCACCGACGCGGATGCGTACCGGAACTATCTCGGGCGCCTGCGCGATGTACCGCGGTATTTCGACGAGCAGATCGCGGATATGCGGCTGGGCCTGGCCCGTGGCTTCAGCCAGCCGAAGCTCGTGGTGAGCAGTCAGTACGACGGCATACGCACGGTGGCGGACGCGGAAGGCGACGCCAATCTCTTTTACACGCCATTCCTGAAAATGCCGGCGACGATTCCCGCCGCCGAGCAGGCACGTCTGCGCGACGAAGCGAAGAAGGCGATCGCCGCGCAGGTCCGCCCGGCTTACGCGAAGCTGCTGGCCTTCATGAAGAATGAGTATTACCCGAAGGCGCGCGACGGTCTCGCCGCCGAGGACCTGCCTGACGGCAAGGCGTTTTACCGTTCGCAGATCCTCGAGTACACCACGCTGGACCGAAGTCCCGACGATATCCACGCGCTGGGGCTCAAGGAAATGGCGGACATCCACGGCCAGATGCTTGCGGTGATGAAAGAGGTCGACTTCAAGGGAAGTTTTCCCGACTTCCTGCAATTCCTCCGTACAGACCCGCAGTTCTACGCAAAGACACCCGACGAACTGCTGAAGGACGCCGCGTGGATCGCGAAGGAAGTGGACGCCGTGGTCGGCGATTACATCGGACTGCTGCCGCGCCGCCGCTTTGCGATCAAACCGGTGCCTGACGATCTCGCACCGATCTACACGGGTGGCCGCGGCGGCCCGGGCATCTATCTGGTCAACACGTATAACCTGCCCGCTCGCCCGCTTTACTCCCTGCCCGCGCTGACCCTGCACGAATCCTCACCGGGGCACGCCTTGCAGATGCCTCTCGCCGCCGAGACCACCGGCCTGCCCGACTACCGCCGTTTCAGCTACATCTCGGCATACGGTGAGGGCTGGGCGCTTTATTGCGAGTATCTCGGTCAGGAGATGGGCATCTATCAGACGCCGTACGAGCAGTTCGGTTATCTCAGCTATCAGGCGTGGCGCGCCGCCCGTCTGGTCGTCGACACCGGCATCCATCATCTGCACTGGACGCGTGAGCAGGCACGCCAGTACCTGCGCGACAACACCGCGCTGGCGGAGCACGAGATCGACACCGAGGTGGATCGCTACATCGCCTGGCCGGCGCAGGCGCTGTCGTACTACCTCGGCGAGATGGCGATCCGTGACGGACGCGAGCGTGCGACGAAGGCGCTGGGCGAGCACTTCGACATCCGCGCCTTCCACGACACGGTGCTGTCCACCGGTTCCGTGCCGCTGCCGGTGCTGAACCAGCGTATCGACGCGTTTATCGCGGGCGGCGGCAAATCACCGTATGCCGAGGGGGCGCACTGACATGAGCGATGCACCCCGCGACGCACAAGGCCATTTCCAGAAGCGACTGACACTGGTCGATCTCACCTTCATCGGACTGGGCGCGATCTTCGGCTCGGGCTGGCTCTTCGCAGCGGGGCATGTGGCCGCACTCGCGGGACCCGCCGGTATTCTTTCCTGGCTGATCGGCGGAGCCGCCGTCTTGCTGCTCGGTCTGGTCTACTGCGAACTCGGTGCGGCACTGCCGCGAGCCGGCGGTGCGGTGCGTTACCCGGAGTACTCGCATGGCGCGCTGCTCGGCTCCCTGATGGGTTTCATCACCCTGATCGCGTTTTCCAGCCTGATCGCCATCGAGACCGTCGCATGCCGGCAGTACGCCGCCGCGTGGCTACCCGCGCTGAACGTGCCCGGCAGCACCCATGCGAGCGTCCTCGGCTGGTTCGTGCAGCTGGCCCTGTTGCTGCTCTTCTTCGCGCTGAACTACTACAGCGTGAAGACCTTCGCAAAAGCCAACAACATCATCAGCGTCTTCAAGTTCGTGGTACCCATGCTGGTCATCGTGATGCTGCTGACCCACTTTCATCCGGGCAACCTGAGCATCCACGGCCTCATGCCGAACGGGCTGTCCGGTGTCGAAGCCGCCGTGTCGGCGGGCGGCATCATCTTCGCCTACCTCGGCCTGACGCCGATCGTGTCCGTGGCCAGCGAGGTGCGCGAGCCGCAACGGACGATTCCCATCGCGTTGATCCTGTCGGTGCTGCTGTCGACAGTGATCTACGTGCTGCTGCAGCTGGCCTTCCTCGGTGGCATCCCGACCGACCTCCTGTCGGGAGGCTGGAGCGGTATGGACAAGGCGTTCGCCCTTCCCTATCACGACATCGCGCTCGCGCTCGGTTTCGGCTGGCTGGCGACGCTGGTGGTCTGCGACGCGGTGATTTCGCCCAGCGGCACTGGCAACATCTACATGAACGCCACACCGCGCATCGTCTACGGCTGGGCGCGCAGTGGCGGCTTTCTGCCCGCGCTTACGCGGATCGACCTCAAGTCGGGCATTCCGCGTCCTGCGCTATGGCTTACGCTGGCCCTGTCCATCTTCTGGACGTTGCCCTTTCCGTCGTGGGAGGCGCTGATCCAGGTGGTGTCCGCCGCGCTGGTACTGAGTTATGCGGTGGCCCCCGTCACGGTCGCCGCGCTTCGCCGGAGCGCGCCTGAGCTCGACCGGCCGTTTCGTGTCCGCGGTTTCGCGGTGATCGGACCGGTGTCTTTCGCGGTGGCCGGCTTGATCGTCTACTGGTCCGGCTGGGGCACGGTGTCGTGGTTGCTCGGACTGCAGGTCGCCGCGTTCGTTGTCTATGTCGTGGTGAAACGCGCCGTGGGCGCGGCGCGTGACGTGCTCGCACAGCAGGTGCGTTCGGCGCTTTGGCTGATCGGGTTCTATCTCGTGATCATGCTGGTGTCGGCGTTCGGGACCTTCGGCGGAAACGGCGTCGTGGCGCATCCGTGGGATTCCGTCACGGTGTTTGTCGCGTCGCTGGGCATTTATTACTGGGGCGCGGCGACAGGGTTACCTGCGTCCGCGCTGGCTTTGGATGATGACGATGATTGAGAGCGAACGCACGGCGATGGGCCGGCGGGATTTCATGCGGACTCTCGCTGCGGCGAGTGCCGCGGTGGGGGTGGGATCGGTTTCGGCGGAAGGGTGGTTGCGGGGCGATCTGGGTTCGCCAGCAGGGCTGGCTCCTACAACAGCAGGCACGCCATCGCCAGCGAGTCCTCAACCCGCTCATGCAGGAGCCAGCCCTGCTGGCGATGCTCCCCGCGTCCCACTCGATGAGGTCCCTCGCAAAGGCTTCGCCCACCTGGGCGGTTTCTCGCTCGACGACCGGGCCTGGCACGTCGAAGAAGACCTCACCCATCCCGATGGTGCGCTCGTAATTACCGACGGCAAACAAGCGATCGTCCTGCACAAGCGCACCGAGGCCACCTGGGACGAAGCACCGAAGCCCTATCTCGGCCTCGCGCTTGCCGACATCGCGGTCGCCGGCCCGGATCTGCTCGCCGACCGCCTGCTCGCCTCCGGCCAGCCCGACGAAGCAAAGGTACGCCTCGCCGCCCCACCCCCGGCGTCGGTACTGGACCCCGAAAACTACTACGGCCGCCTCCCGTGGACGACCTTCGTCGGCACGCGGCAGTGCCTGGATACGATGCCGGTCTACACCTCCGGCAGCACGCGCGGGTACCACGCCGATCAGGTCTTCGCCGATCTGCATGACCCGAAGAAGGTCGCCCGTCGCCGCGAGGGGCTCCTCGGCGGCTGGCTCCCCGCGGTACACAAGGTCGTACCGCTCGATCAGCATCGCTGGTACGACGTGATCGTCTTCGCCGATGTCGATGCCAGCGATCGTTTCGTCGTACAGACCTGGCACCGTACCGCGCTGGTCGAGCGCGGCGCGATCACGAAAGTCGTCTACGGGCACAGCTACCCGGCTTACCCGCCCCGGCGCGAACCGCCCGGAGCGGAGGCGTTTTACGCTGCCCTGCTGCGCTTTCACGACCGCTGGCATGCCGAGCTGGCCGACGCGTCCCAGGCCGAGATCCCCGCACCGGGCTGGGCCGACATGGCGCGCTTTGCCTTCGCGCGCGAACTGGTGGTGCGACCGGAAGGCACCTACCCCAAATACGGCGCCGTCGATCGCGACTACTACGGCAACGAATACGACGGCTTCCAGGACACCTTCACCAGTTCGCTTTACGCCAATCTCGAATGGGGCCGATTCGCCCAGGCCACCGCGGTGTTCGACGGCTACTTCAGCGACTTCGTCCAGGACGACGGCATGATCAACATGCGCGGCGCCGAGACGGCGCAGTTCGGGCTGACCCTGTCGCTGATCGCACGTTACGTGGCCTACACCGGCGACGTCGCGCTGTGCCGCAAACATCGACGCAAGATCGAAGCGACCGCGGCCATCCTCATCGAACTGCATGACGCATCCCTGCAGCTCGCCGCGAGCGCACCCGGCTACGGCCTGATCCATGGATGGAACGAGTCGGACGCCTGCCTGTTCCCCGATCCTTCGCTCTGGTGGAAACCCTACTTCGCCAACAGCGCCCTCGCCGCGCGCGGTCTCGCGGACATCGCGGCCATCTGGCAGCGCATCGCACCCGACGACGCGGCGAACGCGTCGTTGTGGACCCGGCGAGCCGATACGCTTCGCCAACGTGTGACCGAAAGCGTCCGCGTCAGCGTACGCCGCGACCTCAAGCCTCCCTACGTCGGGCCGCTGCCGGGCGTCACCCGGACGTTCCGCGAAGCGCTGGCCGAAGAGCACCCCAGCGAACAGCAATGGCCGCACCGCGCTTATGCGGAATTGCTGCAGGCGGATGTCCTGCCCGACGATCTCGCCCATCTCGTGATCGACGCGATGCGTGGCCACGGCGCGACCAGTCTCGGCGTGGTCGCGAACATCGGCCCGGTCGATGCGAAAAGTCGCGACATCCTCGGCTTCATTTCCTATGGCTACGCGCAACAGCTGCTGCGCCTTGGCCGGGTGGACGAATATCTGCTGTTCCTCTACGCGCATCGTTATCACGCGCACACGCCGGGCAGCTGGACCGCCGGTGAGGTCACCGATATCAGCGGAGGCATGCCGCTGTTCTGCATGCCCGCCCAGATGACGATTCCGTTGCTGCTGCGATGGGCCTTCGTGTTCGACGACAGCGCGGGCGACGTCCTGTTGCTCGGTCGTGCGCTTCCCTCGGCGTGGCTGGTGGAGGAAAAGCCGCTGTCGATCGTCGACGCGCCGACGCGCTGGGGACGTTGCGGCCTGGCGATCCGGCGAGAAAAGCACGGCCTGACGGCGTCGGTCACGCTCCCCGCCAGCGGCACGCCGCGCGAGATCTGGCTCACGCTGCGCGCACCCGACGGACGCACCGCCGGCGACGCGCACGTCGACGGCAAAGCGGTGGCGGCCGCCGATCGTCGTGGCGACGAGATTCGCCTGCGAGGGCGTGCCGGGCAGCGTCTCGTGGTCACACTTCAGTTCTCATGACATCGGTGTGCGGGATTCCGCATCGACGCACCGCAAATGACACAAGACGGTCCGTCCATGTGACGGCACGATGAAACAGCGCATCGGGGGGTGCGATCCATAAGCATCGGGGGTGGCATGCAGGGTTCCGACAAACGCAGGCGGTTTCTGAAGACGGGGGCACTGGCCTTCGCAAGCGCCCTCGCCGTACCCCGCGTGCGCGCCTTCGACACCGCCGACCCGGCCAGCGTCGCCGCCAGCGCGGCACGCGAAAAGCCGGTATGCCGGATGCAGCCCTTCGCCCTGAATCAGGTCCGTTTACTCGACAGCGACTTCAGCCGTGCCGCGGCGATCAACCTCGAGTATCTGCATAGTCTGCCGGTCGACCGGCTCGCGCACAGTTTCCGTGTGCAGGCGGGTCAGCCATCCTCGGCCAGACCGTTCGGCGGCTGGGAAAAACCCGACTGCGAACTGCGCGGCCACTTTACCGGTGGCCACTACCTCTCCGCCGCGGCGCTGGCCTGGGCCGCGCAGGGCGACGCCACGATGAAGGCGCGCGGCGACGAACTGGTCGCCATCCTGGCCAGCTGCCAGCGCCCGAACGGCTACCTCAGCGCCTTCCCCGAATCGTTCTTCGATCGCCTCAGCGCCGGCGAAAAGGTATGGGCGCCGTTCTACACCCTCCACAAGATCCAGGCCGGCATGCTCGACATGTACCGGCTGGCCGGCAACAAGCAGGCGCTCGCCGTGGCCACCGGCATCGGCAACTGGACCGTGCGCTGGCTCAACGGTTTTTCCGACGCCGACATGGCGCACATCCTGAAAACCGAATACGGCGGCATGAACGAGTCGATGGTGGATCTCTACGCCATCACCGGAAACAGCCGCTATCTCGATGCCGCGCACCGCTTCGACCAGGCCTCCCTGTTCGAACCGCTCGCCTCGCATCGCGACGAGCTCAAGGGACTGCACAGCAACACGCAGATCCCCAAGATCATCGGAGCGGCACGTCGTTACGAACTGACCGGCGAACCACGCTACCGTCGTATCGCCGAGTTCTTCTGGGAGACCGTCACGCAGAACCGCACCTACGCGACAGGCGGATCCAGCAACGACGAGTTCTGGAACACCGGTCCCGGCGACCTCAGGGGCCAGCTGGGACTGTATGCCGCCGAGTGCTGTGTCGCGTACAACCTGCTCAAGCTGACGCGCCACGTCTACGCGTGGAACGGCGACCCGCGCGCCTTCGACTACTACGAGCGCAACCTGTACAACGCGCGCCTCGGCACGCAGGACGCGCAGGGCATGAAGCTCTACTACTACTCGCTGCGCCCCGGCGGAGCCAAGTTCTACAACTCCCCCACCGACTCGTTCTGGTGTTGTACGGGCAGCGGCGCCGAGGAGTTCGCGCGCTTCAACGATGCGATCTACTTCCGCGACGACGATGCGCTGCACGTCAACCTCTTTATCGCGTCCGAACTCGACTGGCCTGAGATGGGTCTCACGCTCCGCCAGGAGACCGATTTTCCGCGAGAAGCCGCCACACGCCTCCGCTTCACACTGACGCAGCCTCGCGAGATCGCGCTGAACCTTCGCATCCCTTCGTGGATCGCGCCCGGGGCGCGCGTCGAAGTGAACGGCGAAGCCCTCGACACCTTCGCCTCGCCCGGCAGCTACCTGACCATCAAGCGTACCTGGCAGTCCGGCGATCGTGTGTCGCTGACGCTGCCCATGACCCTGCGCAGTGTGCCGCTGCCGGGTGACGATCATCTGCAGGCCATCACATACGGGCCGATCGTGCTCGCCGCGCGCCTCGGCGCGAAAGGCCTCACGCACGACCAGCAATACGGCCGCTACGACGCGGGCCCCTCACCCGAGCCGAAGCCGCAACCCGCCCCGCAGATCGCGCCGGACGAGGCGGACCCGCTTGCATGGCTTATCCCCGGGGACAAGCCGCTGACCTACCGCGCCACCACACGCCATGGCGTGGTCGATGTCGCACCGCTCAACACGATCCAGGGTGAACGCTACGCCGTGTACTGGCAGACCGAAGGGTCCGCCACCGACGCTGGCTGAACCGGGGGAACGGCCACACGCCGTTCGACGAGGAAACGCACCGGGCCCGGTGCGACGCGCTAGCGCGCGCAGGGAAACGCTCCACCTGCCCAGCGACCGGTCTGCCGACCGGCCGACGGAGTTTTGCACCCTATCGCCACCGCCAACGAGGGAAGCCATGTATTCACGTCATCGCACCAGGTACGACCGCTCGTGTTGTCCGACCTCCTCCAGGCGCTTCGCCGGCACGACGCTTCATGCCGCGCTTTGTCTCGCCCTGCTGGGAAGCAGCGGCGCCACGTTTGCCCAGGACACCACCGGCGCCACGAGCTCCGACGCCAAAACACTGGATGCCGTGACCGTCACCGGTTCGCGGATCCGCCGCGTCGATACCGAAACCGCCAACCCCGTGGTCACGCTGGACCGTGCGGCGATCGAAGCCACCGGCAAGCCGACCCTCGGCGATCTCGTGCAGGAACTCCCTTCGATCGCCGGCAACGCGACCAACCCGAACACGAACAACGGCGGCGGTACGGGCGCGTCCACCGTTTCGCTACGCGGCCTCGGCGACAAGCGCACGCTGATCCTCGTCAACGGCGTACGTCTCGCCTATAACGACGTCAACGCCATTCCCGCCAGCATGATCGAGCGCGTGGAGGTGCTCAGCGATGGCGCATCGGCCGTTTACGGCTCGGATGCCATCGGCGGCGTGGTCAACTTCATCCTGCGCGACCATTACGATGGGGTGCAGATCTCCAGCGACTTCGGAACCAGCCGGCAGAGCGACGGCAACCGGCGCAACTTCTCGCTGACAGCCGGCCACACCGGCAGCAACTACAGCATCATCGCCGGCCTCTCCTACAGCGACATCGACGCGGTCTCGGCCGCGGCGCGCGACTATTCGAAGGACGCGCTCTACCTGATCGACGGCGCGTCGGTGAAGCAAGGCTCGTCGGCCACGCCGGGCGGCTCGATCAACTTCAACGACGGCTCCGCCGCTTCCGATGCCCTGGCCGCGTCGTCCGGTTGCTCACGCGTCACCCTCAACCCGGGTGTGACCGGCGCGACCGGCCGGGGCGACTTCCACTGCTATGGCGGCAGCGATTCGTACAACTACCAGCCCTATAACTTGCTGCAGACTCCGCAGAAACGCACGAATGCTTTCGTACTGGGCAAATACCAGATCACGCCCTCGGTGCAGGCATACGTCAACGGTTATTTCAGCAAGACCAGGTCCTCGTCGGTGATCGCGCCGATTCCGATCTTCGCCAACGGGGACAACTTTCTCGTCTCGGCCGACAGCTACTACAACCCGTTCGGCGTGAACTTCGGTACCGACCGTACCACCGGCACCTCGTACAACGACCTCAACTCGCGGGCCACGGTCCTCGGCAACCGGAGTTACCAGTACAACACGTACAACCTGCAGCTCAATCCCGGCCTGCGCGGCTCGTTCGGCAACAGCAGCTGGCAGTGGGACGCGGATATCAACTATGGCCGCGTGCGTCAGATCTCGCGCAACAACGGCTTCCTCGATTACGACGCATTCAATCAGGCGGTCGGCCAGTCGTTTCTCGATAGCGACGGCAGCGTGCGCTGCGGTGCCGCCGGCAATGCCATCGCCGGCTGCACGCCGCTGGACATCTTCAACCTCAATTCGGCGTCCAGCCTCGCCACGCTGCAGTCGATGATCGTCAACCCGACGGTCACCAGCGTGTACACCGTGAAGCAGTTCGAGGCCAACGCGAACGGCGATCTCTTCGACCTGCCCGCCGGTACGGTGAGCCTCGCGACGGGCCTCTCGTACCGCAAGGAGAGCACGTCCACCTCGGCCGACTCCCTCTGGACCGGCGACGAAAACGGACTTTGCGGCGTCATCGAGTACTGCGCGTCCACGCTGGCAGGCAGTTTCAACGTCAAGGAAGCCTATGCCGAAGCCCTCGTACCTCTGCTTTCGGACCTGCCCGGCATCCGCTCTCTGAATCTGACCGTGGGCTCGCGCTGGTCCGACTACAGCACCGTCGGCAGCAAGACCAACAGCAAGGTCTCGCTCGAGTGGCGTCCGGTCGACGACCTGCTGCTGCGCGGCACGGTCTCGCAGGTCTTCCGTGCGCCCAACACCAGTGAACTCTACGCGGGGGTGGCCGGCGACGCGGCAACCGCCAACGACCCCTGCAACGGCTATACCGGCGGCCATGAGGCGGCCTGCGCCAACGTGCCGACCGACGGCTCGTATCGTCAGGCCGACGGCCAGGTTTCGGGCAAGGCGTCGGGCTCGGTGCTCGCCGGCTATCAGCTCAAGCCGGAGACCGGTCGCTCGTACGACGTCGGCTTCGTCTACGATCCGCACTGGCTCGACGGCCTGTCCTTCAGCGTGGACAGCTGGAAGATCAACCTGAAAGACACGATTTCCACCGTGTCCGCGCAGACGGTGATGAACCAGTGCTATTCCAATCCGTCCAGCGCGTTCTGCGCCCTTATCCACCGCAACGGCAACGGTACGATCAATTACATCGCCGAGCCCACCGTCAACCTCGGCAAGCTGTGGGCGGCGGGAACGGATTTCGGCCTGGCCTATCGCTTTCCTGAAACGAGCTTCGGCAAGTTCAACGCGTCGCTCAACGGCACGTACATGAAGCGCTACGACGTCAACCCGGATACGACCGATCCCAGCTCGGTGGTGATCCACAACGCGGGCATGTACACGTACTCGTATGGCAACTTCCCGCGGTGGCGCGGCCTCGGCACCCTCAACTGGTCGATGGGTGACTGGAGCGCGTCATGGCGCATGCGTTACGTCGGCCGCTCGCAGATCGGCAGCGACGATCTGACCCAGGGTCTCTCGGCCGACTCCGATGTCGCGGGCGTCGAGCGTAAGGTGGGCGCGTACGTCTACCACAACATCCAGGTAGGCTATAACGTGCAGCCATGGCATACCCGCTTCGACCTGGGTATCGACAACGTCGCCGACAAACAGCCGCCCCTCTACTATTCCAACAACGTGACCAACGCCAATACCGACGTCGCCACCTACGACCTGCTCGGCCGCTATTACTGGGTCCGCGCGACGGTGTCGTTTTGATCCGCACCGTTCTGGCTGGGTGCTGCCTTGCCGTGGCGAGCGCTTCCGCGCTCGCCACGGATATGCCCAGCGTCGTACACGCGAACGGGCGGCACGCGCTGCAGGTCGACGGCAAGCCGTTTACGGTGCTCGCCGTGCAGCTGCACAACTCCAGTGCGTGGCCGGCGGTGCTGCCCGAGGTCTGGGACGACGTGCTTGCCCTGCATCCCAATACACTTGAGGCGCCGGTGTACTGGGAGCAGTTCGAGCCATCTCCCGGCAAATACGATACGACCAATCTAGATGCGCTTATCGCGGGCGCTCGCTCGCATGGGCTTCGTCTGGTGGTGCTCTGGTTCGGCAGCTGGAAGAACGGGCAGATGCACTATGTGCCGGAATGGATGAAATCCGACCCGGTGCATTACCCACGGGCGCTCGACGAACACGGCACGCCGCAGGAAGACATGTCGCCGTATGCGGAATCCAACCTGCATGCGGATGAGACGGCCTTCGCCGCACTCATGGATCACCTGCGCAAGGTCGACGGCGACCGGCATACGGTCATCATGGTGCAGGTGGAGAACGAACCGGGAAGCATCGGTGCGATCCGGGACCAGTCGCCGGCCGCTGAGAAAGCCTTTGCCGCGCCGGTGCCGGATGCGCTGACGCGGGCGCTCCGTCGTCCTCCCGGTGGCGACTGGACGGCAACGTTCGGGGCCGACGCCGACGAGCAATTCAACGCCTATGGCATCTCGCGCTACATCGATCAGGTCGCCTCCGCTGGCAAGGCCCGCTACCCGTTACCGATGTACGTCAACACATGGCTGCGCTACAAGGGCAAACACATGCCTGGCTACGACTATCCCAGCGGCGGCGCCACCTGGAACGTGCTCGACACCTGGAAGGTCAGCGCGTCGCACATCGACTTCATCGGCACCGATCTCTACAGCACCGATTACAACGAGTTTACGAAGGTCGTCGGGCAGTACACGCGGGCGGACAATCCGCCGTGGATCTCCGAGACGGGGTTCGAGGCGGGGAATGCGCCTTACCTGTTCCATGTACTTGCGCAGGGCGGCGTGGGTTTTTCGATCTTCGGTATCGATCATCCGGCGGATACGCCTGAGGTCAAGGCGGCTATCGAGGCGCATGCGCGGAACTTCGCGCTGGTTGGGCCGATTCAGGGGCTGGTTGCCGACGCAGCGTTTCGCGGGACACTGAAAGCTGCCGTCGAGCAACGTGGGCAGGCGGAGTCGGACGTTGCGCTGGGCGGTGGCTGGACGGCGCATGTGTCGTATGGGGCACCTTCGTGGGGAGACGCACCGCCGGAATTGCCGGGTAACCCCGCCGCCGATGGGCATGTGCTGTTTATTCCGCTGGGTAAGGACGAGTATTTGCTCGTTGGGTTCCATGCACGAGTGGAGTTCGAGCGGGATCGTTCCGACAAGCGGATGGGTCAGGTGCTGCGGGTTGAGGAAGGCGCTTACGAAGGAGGGGTCTGGAAGGCGCGTCGCTGGTGGAACGGCGATGAGACGGACTATGGGATCAATCTGGGTCAGAAGCCGGTTTACCTGAAGGTCCGCCTTGGGGACTACTGAGCCAAGGCGGAAAGTTTGTTTTAGCTCAGGCTCATGACCGGCGCCTTCGATGGCCGCGCTATTTCCTGCTGAGCCTGTTGTTGTTGCTGCTGTTCCTGCTGCTGCACCAGAGCCCTGCCCTGCTCTTCGGCCTGCGGCCACGCCGCACTGCTTCGATCCAACGGCGTCTCCAAAGCCTGCATCGTCTCTACCCACGCCATCTTCCGGTCGAGGCCATGCACGCTTTGCAGGTTGCCTTCCACCGCGAACGCCCGGCTCGCGTCGTCGCTCAGCATAACGTGATCGATCCCGCGCATGCCTTCCGCGGTGGCGGCCACGGTCAGTGAGCCTGCAAAGCGCGAATCGCGAGGGCTGGGCGCAACACCGTGCTCCGCGTTCAGCTTGGCGACGCCATCCGTCGCCTGGCGGAACATACCGTTCGCTGGATGAGCGGGCTGGTCGAGGGTACGTTCTTCGCTCAGCAGCCACTGCGTAGCGGAGCGGTCTTTAGGCATTGGATTGCGCTGCTCGGTATTCATCGGGCTGTGCGGAACCGGATCCTTGATGCTCTGAATATCCTTAATGTTCTGGGTGGGCCGGAGCGCGTTCTTACCTGACGCCTCGGTCCACGTCGGAATCCGGATGTCAGGCCCGAGGCCACCAATGGTGGGTACCACAAGATGCCGTTCGCGATGGATGCCCGCGTGGTTCAGGGCAGCCCAGGTGAAGTCCACGCAGTTGTTCCGCACATCCTGGTATTGCATGTTGAAACCGAAGATAGCCGGATTCTCAGCAAACTCCTCCAGTCGATCATGTTGTTCCTTGGTCACCTCCATCGTTCTGGAGTAAAGCGGGCTCTGGTATTGCTTTACATCGTCCGTAGCTACCACTCCAACGCCATTTGTGCGTCCGTGCTCCGCCGGAGCAAACCCGTGACTCTTCGCGTCCCTGTCGTCAACTTTCGTCGACAGATACATATGCCCAGGCAGAGATGTCCCGCCATCGAGTAGCGGTGTGCCCGGGGCGGCGACGAATATCGTGACTGAGTACCTTCCTTGTGACACCAAACATCTCCTACTTACCCATGTTGTAAAAATCGCGAATAACAAGTTCCGTTGGCACGCCGACCATCACCGGAAGGTCATAGGCCGTCTCGACGCGCAGACGATAGTGACCGTAGCCGTACGCACGAAAACCTCCGGCAACCACCATGTCACGGGAAGCGGTGTAGCCATGTACATGTAAGTGCATCATTGAATTCATTGGTACCGATGCCTTACCCCTCCAGAGCTCAAACTTCCCACGCACACTAAAAATACTGTCCATGTCGAGGACGGTCAGCTCCGTCGTCGATCCCCGATCAATCCGCCAGACGCGCACCCGTAGCGGCGGCTCGGCACGAATCAGGTACTCACGGGCAAGCGCGTAGGCGTGTGGAAACTCTATCGCCACCATAAAGCGGCGTGAGAGGTCGTCCTGCCCCTCCTGTAGCTGAAAGTCGATCACCATCGATCTGCCCGCCTTGTCGATGGGAAAGTCGTGGCGCAGAGGAATCCGATCTCCCGCATCAGCGGGCGTCCCATATCCAGGCGAACTGACCACTGCCAGCGCTGCGAAGAGCGGCGAAAGATAGATCCGAGGCAGAAGAACGTTCTTCGCTGGCTTGCCGAGCCGAGATCCCCGCGCCGGCAGATCCATATGTTTTTTCCGGCTATTTTCCACCGTTGTAAATCTGATCAACCACAATTTCTGACTGAATATCTTCGAGAATCGGTAGGTCATATGCTGCCTCAATGCACGCTCGATAGTGGCCAAATTCCTGAGCATAGAAGCCTCCAACGAGAACGTACTCCGTTTTATCGTCGTTGCCGTCGGGCCGCATATGAAGCAAGGCCCGCGTGGGCGCGGAAGATGATGGATTCCACTGACGCGACTTTCCAAATGCGGCGTAGATACCGTCCATATCCAGAAGGTTCACTGTCGCGAGGTCGCCACCGTCGACCCTCCAGACCTGCGCCCGAATCGCGGGTCGCGCATTTCGGATGAAGCTCGTCGCAGCGTTGTGCCAAGCGGGAAATTCAATCGCAATCATGAAGCGACGACTCAAGTCAGCTTCTTCCTCGCGGAGCCAGAAATCGATCGTCGTCGACTTGCCAGCTCTGTCTAGAGGAAATGCCTGCCGTATGGGTATGCCTCGCGTTCCGGGCGGCAATGGATTGCGCCAGATTGCTGCAGTCATCAGCACGACAGGAACGAACAACCACCAGACCCAGGTATGTATCGACCTCTTCATCCCTTTCCCATCGCCTCACGGCGCGTGGCTTCTCCTTTCGTCCAGGAGGCGAAGGATGAAGAAGGCTACCGGGGAACGTCAACCCGGTAGTAAGAAAAGAGATATTTCTCAAAATAAAGAACAGTCGAATATTGGTCGCAATTCTCAATACACGCGCGTCTTTTTTGCTAGATCGCACCTATTGCCTGCGCAATCGCATTCCACGCATCGCAGGTAACCATCGCTCAAGGCGCTGAGAGCGCGGACCAGGGGTGTTAGAGCACCACGAGGTCCGCTGATCCTAATCAACAGACAAGGTTGACCACGGCTATGCCAAATACTCGGGCATTCTCCCCTCCTCCGCTTGCCTGCGGCGATCCTCTCAGCGCTTACCGGACCGTCCGCACACGTCGCGAACACGGTTGAAGAACCGCGGCGCTAGCCGTTGTTATTGAGGTTTTTCTTGCCGATTCCATCCGGCGCGTAGCCGTGTGGCCTTTTGGCAACGAGGGACGTCGCAATCCACTTCTCGATCACACCGCCCGGTGCCCGGTCTCGGGCAGGCCGATGAGGCTCATTGTTTGAGCGATGGTGGCATGTCTTTGGAATTTAGGCATGCCACCACTCGGGGCAGGTGGGATCGCCAGCAGGGCTGGCTCCTACCACAGTTGGCTACTGCTCACTCATCAGGGAGACAGAGATGGAAAAGTATGGAACGGTGGGTGAAGGCAACCTGTGCCCTGATCCGGATGTGAGCGGGCGCGCAGTGTGCGGCGCGCGCCCATGTAAAGATGGAATGGGACCGCTTTCAATGGGTTGGGAGCGATGTCGGCCGATGTAACAGCCGCGCCACCAGCGCGATCAAAGCGAAACCACCACCGAGCAGGCACACGCCGGGCCAGCCGGCGCGGCGCCATGCCTCGGCGGACGCGAACGAACCGATCGCTCCACCGACGAACATGGTGGTCATGAACAACGTATTGAGACGGCTCTTGAACTCGGGGTGCAGACCGTAGATCAGGTGCTGATGCGACACCAGCGCGATCTGCACGCCGAAGTCGAGCACGATGACGCCGACGATGAGACCGGCGAGCGTCGGCCAGACGGCGAAGATACCCCACGCCACGACGGTGGCTGCGGCACCCAGCGAGATGACGATCCACGGACCTTTACTATCCGCGACGCGTCCGGCAAGGGGCGCCATCGCCACACCCACGGCACCGACCACGCCGAACAAGCCGGCGGAGGCGGCGCCAAGATTGAGCGGCGGCTGTTCTAGGCGGAGCGCAAGGACCGTCCAGAACGCCGAGAACGAGGCAAAGATCATGGCCTGCGTGAGTGCGGCACGACGCAGCAGCGGTTCGCCGCGCCACAGACCGACCAGTGAACCGAACAGCTCGGCAAAACCCACACGGCGTGGCGGGCGGTGCTCCGGCAGGCGCAGCGCCATGAGCAGGGCCGCCAGGAGCGCGATGGGCACGGCGATCCAGAACATCACTCGCCAGCCGGCCGCGCTTGACACAAAGCCGGCGATCGTCCGGCTCAACAGGATGCCGGTGAGCAGGCCGCTCATCACTGTGCCCACCGCCGCACCACGTTTCGACGGCTCGGACAGAATGGTCGCGAACGGAACGATCTGCTGCGCCACCGTCGCGGCCGCACCGACGATCACGGAGGCGAAGGCCAGTGTCGCAAGGCCGGGCGCCAGCGCGGCGATCACCAGCGCGATCGCCAGCAGGATGAACTGGAGGACGATCAGGCGGCGGCGCTCGAACGCGTCACCCAACGGGACGAGGAACAACAGCCCCGCCGCGTAGCCCAGCTGCGTCAGCATCGGCACCCAGCGCTCGACGGCCCCGTCGTGGAGGTCGCGGCCCATGATGCCGAGCATCGGCTGGTTGTAGTAGATGTTGGCGACGGCGAGGCCGGCGGCCAGTGCCATGGCATACAGGGTGCTACGCGGCAGGCCGCTGCCCTGTGTGGCGTTACTCATCGTGAAAGCTCCGGGTCGGTGGTGCCGTGTGAATGATCGTGCATTGCACCACACCCGGGCTTGGATGTTTCGTCAGCGCCACGCCGGTATCCGCCGTAGCGACCGTCCTTTCGAATCGAGGGGTCGCCGCGGTGCGTTGACAAAGCGGCCGACCGGCGAGCCGCTGAAACGCACGATTGCACAATCCCTGAACGCGGCAAGGGGTACACCATGGAGGATTCCCACACGGACAGGATCCACTCATGTCGAAGCTCGATGCCGCCTTTATCGAACACCAGAAACAGCGCCTCGAGGACCTGCGCGCCCAGCTGATCGCCACGGGCGATGCGGCGGGAGCCGACGAGTCGGCGCTTCAGACCGCCGCCGGTGGCGAGCCGCAGGACGAAGGCGACGACGGCGATCGCTTCGCCCAGCAGGATGCGGACGAAGCCCTGCTGTCGCACAACGAAAACCGCCTCGGCGACATCAACCGCGCCCTCGAGAAGATCGCCGATGGCACCTATGGCATCTCGGATGGCAATGGTGAGCCCATTCCGCGCGAGCGCCTGGAAGCCGTTCCGGAAACCCGCTACACCGTCGAGGAAATGGCCGAGCGCGAGCGCCTCGCCCAGCGCTGATCGTCTGCGGCGACACTTTGTGTTGATCAAAAGTCACGCCTCGTCAAAATGGAGGCAATTGCGTTCTAGCCGGAACGTTTCCCGCTTCCGCAAGATGTCACGGGACAATCAAGGAGACACCCCGTGAGCGATTCAACCTCCCTCGGCGCTGGCCACGATGCCAGCCGCCGCAATTTCGTCGTCGGCGCGGGGACCCTCGCCGCGGGCACGCTCGTTGGCGCGAGCGTGCTTGCCTCCGGCGTCAATGCCGCGCCGGCCGCAACGACCCATTCCTCTTCCAAAACCAGCAAGAAGGTAGGCGACATGTCTTTCATCACGACCAAAGACGGCACCGAGATCTATTACAAGGATTGGGGTACCGGTCAGCCGATCGTCTTCCATCACGGTTGGCCGCTGAGCTCGGACGACTGGGATGCCCAGATGATGTTCTTCCTGAACAATGGCTTCCGCGTAATCGCGCATGACCGTCGTGGGCACGGCCGTTCGTCGCAGACCGCGACCGGCAACGACATGGACACGTATGCGGCCGACGTCGCGGAACTCACCGCGCACCTCGACCTGAAGAACGCCGTGCATATCGGTCACTCGACCGGCGGTGGCGAAGTGGCGCGCTACGTCGCCCGTCATGGCAAAGGCCGCGTGGCCAAGGCCGTGCTGGTCAGCGCCGTGCCGCCGATCATGCTCAAGACCGCGGCCAATCCGGGTGGCCTGGATATCTCGGTGTTCGACGGCTTCCGCAAGGCGCTCGCCGATAACCGCGCGCAGTTTTACCGTGAAGTGCCGATCCCGTTCTACGGCTTCAACCGTCCGGGCGTGAAGACCCTCGACGGCGTGGTCGACAACTGGTGGCGCCAGGGCATGATGGGCGGTGCCAAGGCCCACTACGACTGCATCAAGGCCTTCTCGGAAACCGACTTCACCGAAGACCTCAAGGCGATCACCGTACCGACGCTCGTGCTGCACGGCGACGACGATCAGATCGTTCCTTACCAGGACGCGGGCGTACTCTCCGCCAAGCTGGTGCCGGGCGCGCAGCTGAAGCTCTACAAGGGCTACCCGCACGGCATGCTGACCGTCCACGCGGACGTCCTCAACAAGGACCTGCTGGACTTCATCAAGGCCTGATGTGACGCGAAGGGCCCGACGTGACGCGAAGGGCCCGACGTCACGCGCTTTCTGTAGGAGCGGGCCCTGCCCGCGAAACCCTCGGGGCATAACGCTGGCGCAATGAGGTGCAAAGCCTCATTCGCCACGTTTATCCGTGAGGGTTCGCGAGCGGGCTCGCTCCTACTACAGCTGCTTCGAAACAACGGTACCTAGCTCTTTGAACCACGCGGCTCGCTGCTCATCCGTTGAGGTGGTGTCGCGGAGGAAGGCGCCGACCACGGCACGATTGCCGTTGGGCGCGGTAATGATCGCCATATCGTTCCACGCGGCGATACGATCGCCATTGCTGGCACCCGTACCCGTCTTGTCCGCGATGCTGAAGCCCGCCGGCAGCCCCGCGCGGATGCGATTCGGAATGACCTGAGCTTGCATCATGTCGAGCAGGCGCTTGGTCGATGCAGCCGAGAGCAACTCGCCAGCCTGCAACTTGCGCAGGAATGTCGCGGCGCCGTCCAGCGTCGTCGTGTTCTCCTGCATCACGATCGCGGCCTCGTAGCCCTTCAGCAGCCGCGCCGATTCTTGCACGGTCGTTTCGTGCAGAGGTGGCTTCGCGCCTTGGGCCAGACCTTCGAACACATGCCCCACCGCGCGCTCATCCATATCGATGCGCATGCCCTCGACGCCCTTGTCCTTGAGGTATGCCGTGACCACCTGGCCGCCACCGACCAGTTTCAATAGCGCGTCCACGGCCGTGTTGTCGCTCTGCGTAGCCGCCGCGGTCATCAGTTCGCTGACGGTGACATCGATCGGGCCCTTTGCGGCGCGCGCGCCAATCGACGGGACGGCGGAACCGGCCGTGACGTCGGCCGGGGTGACGTGGACCTTCTGGTTGAGACTCAGCTTGCCCGCGTCCACCTGAGACAACACGGCAGCCGATACCGGTGCCTTGAAAGTGCTCATAAGCATATAGGCCCGGTCGTCGTTGACCTTCGCCGAGGCGCTGCCATCCAGATCGACGACGATGATGCCGAATTTGGCAGGCTTGGCCTGATCGGCGAGCTTTTGCAGGGAGGCCTGGAGGGTCGCGGACTTGTCGGCGGCGGTGGCCGAGCCGGCGGCGAGGGCCAGCGATAACGCGAGGAAGGTGTGCTTCAGCATGGGGAGCGCCTTTGGGGGATGACCGGGGCGCCATGCTGCCGCATGGTTCTGCGTTTTTGGTGGCAAATCGGGGGCCGGCGGGAGCTTTGGCCGGCAGCGGCTGTTGTAGGAGCCAGCCCTGCTGGCGATGGGGGGTACGGCGAGCACCCATCGCCAGCAGGGCTGGCTCCTACAGAAAGCCGCTACCGGAAACTGGGCTCAGCTCTTCTTCAAGCGCTTCTGCTGGAACGGGTAGAACCGCTCCTCGCGCAGCTCGTGCTCGATCTGCTCCAGGCTCTTGCCCATCGTCTCGGGCACGAGGTAGTAGATGAAGACCAGAGCACCGAGCGAGATCATCGCGTAGAGCCAGAACGTATGCGACGCGCCCAGCCAGGTGACCAGCGACAGCGTGCTCAGGGTGACCAGCAGATCGAAGAACCAGTGACTGAAGGCGCCCAGGCTCGCGCCCTTGCCGCGAACGAACAGCGGGTATACCTCGGAGTTGATCAGCCAGATGCAGACGCCGAAGCCACCGCAGTTCAACATCAGGTACGCGGCCAGACAGGCGACCACCAGCACGCGGCTCACGTCGGTCTGCGGCCCCTGCCCTTCGAACAGGATGCCCATCACCACGAGCGCCACGATCGAGCCGGGAATCATCCACAGCAGGTAACGACGGCGCCCGATCTTGTCGACCAGGATGCTTCCGATGACCGTCATGACGACCACGAGCAGCGTGCTACCGCCGGTGCCGAGCACGGCCCATTTGTCCGAGAAGCCGGCCTTGGTGAGGATGGTCGGCGCGTAATAGATCAGCGCGTTGTTGCCGGTGATCTGCGAGAACATGGAGATGCTCGCGCCCACGATGATGGCCGGACGGATCCAGGGCTTGGCGAAATCCTTCCAGCGCCCGGTTTCCTCGTTATGGGAAACGCCCTCGATCTCGACGACTTCCGCTTCGGCCGCGCGACGGTCGCCGCGAACCCGCTCGAGCACGTCGATGGCTTCATTCTTGCGACCCTGCGTCACCAGCCAGCGCGGGCTCTCCGGGAGAATGAACATGCCACCCAGCAGGATCACCGCCGGAACCACACCGAGACCGAACATCCAGCGCCAGTGTTCGCCGAGCAGGAATCCGGTGAAGTACGCCACGGTGATGCCGAACACCACCATGAACTGAAACAGCACCACCATCTTGCCCCGGTGCTTCGGCGGCGACACCTCGGCGATGTAGACGGGAATGATCTGTGTGGAACTGCCGGCCGACAGGCCGAGCAGGAAACGCGCCGCGATCAGCATCTCGACGCTGCCCGACATGGCCGAGGCGATCGAGCCGAGCGCGAACAGCACGCCGACGAAGATCACCATGCGTCGGCGACCGAACCGGTCGGACAGCGGGCCGGTACCGAGGCAACCGAACAAGGCACCGAAGATGATCGCGCCGGTGACGAGCTGCTTGGTGGTGTCGTCGAGAGCGAACTCACGACCGAGGCCCAGAAGCGCGACGCCGATCACGCCGGTGTCGTAGCCGAACAAAAGGCCGCCGAGCGCGGCGATGACCGCGATACCGACGACCAGGGCGGTGCTGCCGCCCTCGCTGTCGACCTTGGATGGGGTTACCGCATGCATGCGTTTCTCCTGGGAGGATGAAGAAGCCCTCGCCCCCGCGAGTTGTTCTTGAAAGAGATCACGCCGCCACGCTCACGCGCACACGGAAATCCGCCTTCGGTGCCGTCAAAGCGATGCGGCGGGCATTCGGCTCGTCGGTGTTTTCGATCCAGTCGAGCGCGGCCTGGCGGTCGCGGCCGTAGCGCATGTGCCGCGCGAGCAATTGCTCATGGCGCTGTGCGTCGTCGACGTCGACGAACCAGACCTCGTCGAGCAGGCCCTGGACGTCTTGCCACGGACCTTCATCGAGCAGCAGGTAGTTGCCTTCGGTAATGACCAGACGTACATCGGACGGCACGGCGATCTCGCCGGCGATCGGCTCTTCGATTTCACGATGAAACGCCGGTGCGTAGACCGTCTCGCCCGGCACCGGCGAGCTAAGGCGGCGCAGCAAGGCGACATAGCCCGCCGCGTCGAACGTATCGGAGGCGCCCTTACGGGCGGCCCTGCCCAGGCGGGCGAGCTCGGCATTGGCGAGATGGAACCCGTCCATCGGTACGCCGACGGCGATGTCGCCGGCGTATGCGAGCAATTGCGCCACGAGGGTGGATTTACCGGCGCCCGGTAGTCCCGCGATGCCGAGGATGCGGCGTCCGCTGCCTTCCATGAGCGCGTCCAGGCGCTCCCTTGCGGAGGATTCGATCATGCCGATGCCAGACAAAAAGACCGACAAAAGCTAATGATCCGAATGTGTGCATGAGATGAATCGCGTCATATATGGCGATGGACGGGTCCCTGACAGAGACATTCGCCGTCTTCGTTCGCATGACCCAGCAAGGCGTCGAGCAAGTCCCCGGACGGCGTCCACTGTCCGATGGCCGGATGAATCAGCATCGCCTTGCGTGCTTCGAGACGGCGGTCGTTGAGCACCGATGCGATCGCGGCACGTTCGTACGCCTTGACCGAGCGCACCAGACCGTTCACCGCATCCGGCAATGGCGCGATGGGACGGGGCACGATCGCGTCCAGCGAGATATCCGACGCGATCTCCACGATGTCGTTATCGGGCAGATCGGGCAAGGCGCCACGATTGCGCGTGTTGACGACGATACGCGCCGGTTTCGCACCGGTCAGCGCGCTCATCACGTCGATGGCGATGCGGTGGTAACCGGTCGCTACACGGAAGGGGTCGACCTGCAGGCTGACCCCCTGATCGAACGCGGAACCACCCTCGGCTTCGAGCTTCATGTACGAGCCGGAACGCTGGTTGAGGTACGCGGCGTAGATATCCACGGCCGCGTCGCCGTCGCCCGCGTCCAGACGCGCGGTCAGCGTCGCCAGCAGATCATCGTTGAGTCTCTGAATTTCGCCACCGCGGCTCCCGCCCTGCCTGCGCTGGTTGTCCAGCGCGCGCTGCCGCTCGTAGTAGAAGAAAAGGTACTCCGTGGGAATGAGCCGCAGCGTGCGGATCATGTCGAAGTCGAACAACGGCGCCAGATAGAGCTGACGTAGCAGATCATCGCTGGCAAGCAGCGTGTCGATGACCTCCTCGCCCCGAACGCGCACGCCGCGTACCCAACCGAGGTGGTTCAGGCCGACGTAGTCGCACTCGACCTCGTCGGCCGGCTCACCCAGCGCATGCGCGATGTTGTGAAACAGCTCCGTCGGCGTATCGCAGATGCCGACGATGCGGGCCTTGCTATGGTCGGTCACGGCCTGCGTGATCAGGCCGGCGGGGTTGGTGAAGTTGACCAGCCACGCCTGCGGGCTCAGCTTCTCGACGAGTTTCGCCTGTTCTATCGCGACAGGAATGGTGCGCAGGGCCATGGCGACGCCGGCGGGGCCCGTCGTCTCCTGCCCCGGATATCCCTGCGCGATGGATGCGCGTTCGTCGGCGGCGCGACCGGCGATACCGCCGATACGAATGCTGTTGAGCACGAAGTCGGCGCCTTCGATGGTGTCTTCCATCGAGGTGCCGCCACGTAGCCGCAGCGCGCCGCCCGAGCGACGGATCACGGCATTGCCCAGGCCGACCATGATCCGCAGCCGCTCGGGATCGGGGTCGTAGAGGACCATTTCGGCCGCGCCGAGCGCCTCGGCGGCTTCGTTGACGCCGAACACGACAAGCGGAGACCGGACACCGCCGCCTCCGATCAATGCGATCTTACGATCCGTACGTTTGCTCACGAAGTGTCCTTAATGGCTGGGGATGGGGAAGCGATTCAAGGGCGCCGGCGGCCGTCGTACACAACGCCCCGCAGATGCAACCGCGCTCGACGCAGCCATCGATGGACTCGCCATCGAGCAGCCCGTCGATGACGCCCGCGTCGAAGGCATCGCCCGCACCGGTGGAGTCGACCGCTTCGATGCGCGGCGCCGGCACCCGGCGCAGGCCGCGTGCATCGGCGATCCACGCACCACGGGCGCCCTGTTTCATGACGGCACGAGCGATACCGGCCGCGGCGGACCAGGCCTCATAGGACGAGGGGGCGTCGTCGCCGCATAACAGCGCGACTTCCTTGTCGTTGGGCAGGAAGAGGTCGACATCGCGGCAACTGAGCCGGTTGACAGGGTCTTGCAGCCACGCCGGGCTGTAGCCGACGTCGAGGGAGGTCGTACACCCCGCCCCACGCAACAGCGGAAGCAGGGTCGAGGCAAGGTCGCGCGGCAGCGGCATGGCGAAATGCACATGACGGGCGGCGGACAGATCCGCCACGATCTCCGACGTCGCCAGCAGTTCCGGGAGCGAGCGGTTGACGCCGGGATAGGTGAAAAACGACCGGTCCTCCACCGTCGAGACGCTCACGGTGATGCCGGTACCGTCGCTGCCCAGCCGGATACCGTCCATGCTGACACCGAATTCGCCCAGACGGCCTTCGAACCAGTCGAGATCGGCATCGCCGATCAGTCCGACCAGGCGGACACGGCGTCCGAGCCGCGACAAGGCACAGGCGGTATTGATCGTGCCGCCGCCGAGTTCGCGCACGTAGTTCTCGGCGATCACTTCTTCGCCGGGGCCGGGCCAGGAGGGAAAGCCGCTGAAGACGTGATCGGCGTAGATCTCTCCGACGACGGCGACATCCCATGATTTCAGCGATGGGGAAATGGCCACGTGCGGGACCTCCGTGCTTGCCACAGGAAAAGAAGCGTGCCCGCGAGGACCGCGACCACGGCGGCGACGATGGACGAGGTGCCCGCCGTCGCCACGAGATACAGCCAGCCGATGACGCTGACGACCAGCGGCAGCGGATACAGCGGCATGCGAAACACGTCGGCGTCGGCGCGGCGACGACGCAGGGCCACCACGGCGAAGCACTGCGCGATGTACTGAAACAGGATCTGCGTGACCATCAGCGTCGCGATCAGATGCTCCAGTGACAGGAAGCAGGCCGCGGCGGACGTCGCACCCACGAACAGGAGCGACACCGTGGGAAACCCGCCCCGCGGATGCAGGCGCGCGAAGACGGGAAAGAACTGGCCGTCCGCCGCCGCCGCGTACGGCACGCGTGAGTAGCCCAGCAACACCACCAGCGCCGATCCCCAGCTGGCCAGAAGAATCAGGAGCACGGCCAGCGTGCCGCCCGTGCGACCGTGGATCGCCTGCATGAAGTCGGCGACCACGGCCTTCGAGTGCGCCGCCTGCTCCCAGGGCAGTACGCCGAGAATGCTGAGGTTGAGGCCCAGATACAGCACGGCCACCAGCGGAATGGAAACGAGCACCGCCATCGGAATGGTGCGCCGCGGCCGCTTCACCTCACCGCCCAGCATGCAGACGTTGTTGTAACCGCCGTAGTCGTACACCGCGATCAGGGCGACCGCGCCGAGGCCCAGCCAGAACCCGTGAGATGAGTCGACGTGTGCCTGGAAGAAGTGGCTTGCGATCGTCATGTCGAAGTGCCTGATGCCACTGATCACGATCCATGCGCACGCGATCACGACGATCGCGCTGACCAGCACGGACAGCCGCTGGATCTGACCCACCCGCCGATAGAGCACGGCCGTGTTGAGCAGACACAAGCCGGCGGCGACGAGCGCCCTGCCCGTTTCCCCCAGGGACGGGATGAGGAAGCCCGCGTACTGGGCGAAACCCACCGCCGCCGAACCGATGGAAAGCGGCGCGGTGAGCAGCGTCTGCCAGAGGTAGAGGAAACCGAACAGACGGCCGGCTTTGTCGCGGCCATAAGCCTCGCGCAGGTAATGGTAGGGACCGCCGGATTCGGGAATGGTGGAGCCAAGTTCGGCCCAGACCAGACCGTCGCAGAGGCACAGCAGTGCGCCGGCGACCCAGCCCAGCAGCACCGAGGGTCCTGCCAGGGCCGAGAGGGCGAGCGGGATGGTCACGAACGGCCCGATGCCGATCATGTTGAGGACGTTGGCGGAAAGCCCGCCCCAGAAGCCGATGGCTCGCGGCGGTATGGCGGATGTTCCTGGTGCTACCGCGTTCGCGGTCGGGGTGGCTGTCGCTCTCATGATTCGCGGCCCGTTTCCGGGTAGCTTCGGCCAGCACCTGACGCCAACAGGGTCGGCTCCCACCGGGCTGCGGGGTCCTGCTCCTGGTAGGAGCCAGCCCTGCTGGCGACCGGTGCCTGCCCCACCCCATGCAAACTATCGGCAGCAGCAATCACCGCCCCCTCCACCCGATGCAGATCCAACACCAGCACCTCGTTCTCCCCCGCCTTCAACCACGGACCCGGACAGAACAACCGAAGCTGCGGCCCGACACTCCAGTACCGCCCCAGCAACCGCCTGTTGACCCACAGATACCCCTTCGCCCACCCACTCATGTCGAGATAAACGTCGCCAGGTACATCCACATGAAGCGCCGCCCTGAAGAACACCCCACCTCGCGACGGTGCCGCCTTCAACGGCTTGAGACCGCGAACCCACGCATCGTCCAGCGGCAACGGCCACGCCTCGACCTCATGCAGGGCGACACCATCGAGCGTCACCGGCCCGATGAGCCCTTTGTGGTCACCCAGCCGCGGCCCGAAATTGATGTGGCCGAAGGTATCGACAAGGACCTCGACGGTCGCCTCGCCCGAGGCACGCGCAGGCAGCGTCACATCGGGCCGCGAATTGAGCGACGCATGCTCGACCCGTGACACGACAGCCGTTTCACGCCCATCGACATGCACGACGGCATAATCGCGCACGTTCTCCAGCCGCAGAACGCTGCCGGTGGCGATCCGCTTGCGATAAACGACCAGTCCCTGATCCTGGCCGAACACGATCTCGTTCGGACCGGGCGATGGCAGCCTGACCGGCTCGCCCGGAAGGTTGTCCCAGAGCGACGCGAACGGCACAGGCGTCACCGGTGAAAACGTTGCCGAGGGAGGAGCTTCGGGCATCGCGGGCGGCGTGACTCCCGCGCTCTCCACGATCACCCGGCGCAACGCCGCGTAGTGCGGCGTGGCACGCCCCCGCTCATCGATGGGTGCACCGTAGTCGTAGCTGGTGATGACGGGCTGGAACTGCGAGCCGTCGTCCTCCGCATTGGCTCCCGCGGTCAGACCGAAGTTGGTCCCGCCGTGCACCACATACAGGTTGAAGGAATACCCGGCGCGCATGATCTCCCGAAGCGGCTCGACGAGGTCCCTGGTCGCGAAGGCCGGCTCACCCCAGTGCGTAAGCCAGCCGGGATAACCCTCGCCCAGCCACACGGGCGACTCGCCCGCGAAGCTCCGGCCCTTGAGCAGGTCCGCGACGTCCGCACCATCGAGGCCAAGCGCCATGCCTTTCGGATAGGCCTTACGCCGCCGCAGGTCCTTCAAGCCATCCGACACGGAGAACGGTCCCGCGATGCCGCGCTCCCGCCACAGGTCGCGCAGCGCCTCCAGGTAGCCGACATCGTCGGCGAACATCGAATACTCGTTCTCGACCTGCAACATCAGCACGGGACCACCCGCCCCTGCCGTCAGCGGAGCGATACGCGGTGCGAGCGCGGCGATATAGCGACGCACCGCCGCCATGTAACGGGGATCGTCACGCGTGCGCAGGCGGGTATCCGGATCGCGCAGGAGCCATGCCGGCAGACCGCCGTTCGTCCACTCACCGCAGATGTACGGACCCGGGCGCAGATACACCCACATCCCCTCCTCCGCGCACAAGCGGATGAAGGCCACGATGTCGCGATTGTCGCTTTCGAAATCGAACACGCCGGGCTCGCGCTCGTGGTGATTCCACATCACGTAGATCGCCACGGTATTGAGACCCATCGCACGTGCCATCCGGATGCGATGACGCCAGTGCTCACGCGCGATCCGCGCCGGATGCATCTCGCCACTGCGTATCTGGAACGGCTTCCCGTCGAGAAGAAACGTACGCTTGCCGAAGGCGAACGCATGTCCGCGCCCGTCCGGTGCCACCGCCGAAGCGGCGACACCGGACGGCCCCGCCCACGCGCGACCGGCGAACGCCAGTGGCGTGAGCAAGGACAGAGCGAGGAACCGACGTCGTTGCATGCTCAGAACGAGTACTTCACGGTCAACAGGGTGGTCATGCCCGCATCCACGATATCGGAGTTGGCCAGACTGTTCCTGCCGATGTGCGACCAGTAGGAGTACTGCTTGGTCAGGTTGCTGATCTGCAGGTCGAACTGCAGCCCGTTAGTCATCAGATAGCCCGCATGAAGATCGACGCGGCGGATCGGACGGATCCACAGGTCGTCCCACGGATTGCCCTGATTGAGGAAGTCGTACGTCGACAGGTAGGAGCCCGTGTAGTGGTAGCTGAGGTTCAGCGAGAAACCGGCCTTCTCGTAGAACAGCTCGGCGTTGGCCATGCGCTGTGGAGCCGACTGCAGCCTTTCGTTCTCGAAGCCGTCGCGGCCCAGGTCGACCTTCGAATTCTGCCGCGTGGCGTTGACGCTGAAGCCCAGACCATCGAAGGGCTCAGGCAGGTTCTGGAACTTCTGCCTGTACGTGGCTTCGAGACCGTAGACATGCCCGTCCCCGCCGTTGGTCGGCGTCTTGGTCAGGACGGTACCCACACCGGACGTGTTCGGATTGGCCTGGCCGCCGCCGCTGTCGTAGATGTAGTTGCGCAGCTTCTTGTAGTAGCTGGCCAGGGACACGTAACCGCCGCTCTGCGTCGTCCACTCGGCGCCCAGATCCACGTTGGTGGCCTTGATCGGGCTCAGGTTCGGGTTGCCGCTGGTGATCGTCGTCACGCCATCGGACACACTGATCTGCGAACCGCCGCCCAGCTGCACGAAGGCCGGTCGCGTGTAGCTCTGCCAGATCGCGCCGCGATACACGATGTTGCCGTCCGGGCGGAAATTGATGAACAGGCTGCCGAGCGGCTCGTTGTAGATGGTCCGGTTATTGGAGAAGTAGCCCGGCGCCTCGTTGCCGTCGGCGTCGGTCGGCGTCGTCCAGAACGTGTTGTGGATGGAGGTGTGCTCGAAGCGCACACCGGGAATGATCTCCCACGGACCGCTCTGGAACGTGGCCATGCCGTACGCGGCACTGACCGCTTCCGTGCCGCGCATGGTGTCGCAGTTGTAGTTGTTGAAGTCCAGCTGGCCGCAGGTATCCAGATCCGACGGCTGGACGTGGGCCGCGATGAGCGCGGCGACCGCGGCACGACTGACTTCCGGCGTCCGCCAGTCGAATTTGCCGGGAAAAATCTGATTGTAATAGCCCTTGAAGATGCCGAGGTCGTCGAGTGTCGTCGTTCCGTCGTTGATGCCGCCGGTCGACCAGTCGCGGTTGGTGAACTCACGCGAGCTGTCGCTGTACTTCACGCCGAACTTGACCGACTGCAGCACGCCGCTGTCGAAGTCATAGCGCAGATCGAGTTTGGCGCCGCCGCGCTTCTGGCCGGAGCGGATGTCGGTGACCTCGCCATAATCGTTGGCGTACATGTTCTGCACGTTGTTGACGGAGTTCTGCAAACCCGGCGTCAGCACGGGGTACGGGAAGCCGTTGCCGCCGTAGCTCAGCAGCGAACTGCGGTTATACGCGAAGTTGTCCTGCGAATACTTGTCCTCGCGCCCGTCGATCTCGACGTGTTCGGGTCGGTCGTTGCGGCCGATGCTCCAGAAGACGTTGGGCGAAATCGTCCATCCGCCGGCGGTCTTGTCCGCACCGAACTGGATCGTGGCCAGGTCTGCCCGCTCCGGGTTGGTCTCGAACCAGAAGCGGTTGGCGATGCGCCCGATGTTCGGCGTGTACACGCCTGGCGTGGAGGTCGGTACGTACGTCACGTCCTGCGGCAAAAGCTGGTTATACGTGGTGTTCTGCTCGGTCAGCGCATACGCGTAAGTCATTCGCGCATAGGCTTTGAGCGTCGGGTCCACGTTCCAGTCGAACGAGATATTGCCGCCGTAGCGGCGCTCGAACCCCGACGCGATGCCGACGTTGCTGCCGAGGCTGGTCAGGTTGTGAGCGGGGTCGTACCCGGGCGCGCTGTCGCCTTCCGCGGTCGCGTGAAGAAATGCCCAGGAACCGTCGTTGGACGCACTTTCCGCCGCACCGATCTCGCTGTTGGCGATGTTGCGGTAGTCGTAATAGCCGCTTACGTAAATGCCGAACTGTTTCTCGGCACCGAACTTGCCTTGCAGTTCCCCGGCCAGACCGCTGCCGAGGCCGCTGCCGCCGTAGTCGCGCGCACGGCTTTCCACGCGTCCGCTGGCGGTGACGCTACCGCTGAAATCCTTCCTGAAATCGAAGGCGCTCGGCGTGCGAAAGTCGATCGTCCCGCCGATCGCGTCGCCGTCCATGTCGGCAGTCGAGGTCTTGTTGAGTACGATGGTCTGCAAGCCCGACGGTGGCAGCAGGCTCAGCTGTACGCTGCGGCTATATGGCATGCCCTGGGCCACGTTGCTGCCGTTCACCAGATTGACGTTGTACTCGGACGGCAGGCCGCGCACCGAGGTGAACATGCCCTCGCCGCGCGCCGCGCCGTCGATGCCGCCGAAGTAGCCGGAGCCCGTGGTCGTTACGTTGACCCCCGACATCAGGCCCAGCGCCTCCGCCACGTTGTGCACGGCGGTGTGCTGCAGGTCGGCCGCCGACAGCACGTCCACCGTGTTGATGGAATCCATGCGCATGTTTGTCGCGTCATAGCGGTTGGCCACCACGCTGAGCGCCTTCATCTGCACGGCCTTGTCCGGCTTGGCGGCCGGGTCCTTCGTATCCGTAGCCGCTTTGACCGGCGGCGGCGTTGACGGCGCTGGCGCAGCGTCCTGCGCAAACGCCCCATTGGCCAGTACCGCACACACGGCCACGACCAGACACTTCTTGTTGAAAACCTTATCGATACCCACGATCCACCCCCACCCCGAAAGTGCTCTGAAAAAAGGCTGACCAGCGGGTTCGTCGCGCGGTCCGGACATGGAGGCTCGTGCACGCTCGCGTCAGCGGGCATGCGTCGACATCACGACGGACGGGTGAACGTGCCGATCAGTTTGGTCGGACGATCAGAGGGAGGTTTGCGGGGGCGAGTAGCCGGCGACACACTTGCCGCGGGAACGCAGGGCGCTGAGTTTGTTTCGCGCGAGGATCGGAAGGCCATCGGCCCTCACATGCACGAACGGACGACCTGCGAAGGCGCAGCTGGCGTTCTGATTGGAATCGGGGCGACGCATCGTAGCGGTCTGTCCGTCATTCATCGCGAGCTGCGTGCCGGCATACCCCAAGGATGCCGGAGGAATACGCGGTATGACGTTCGTCGAACGCACCGCGTGGAGCAACATATAGCGCACTGTAAAAAGGGCGTCAACGGCCAAAAATGCATAGACGTACGCCTATTGCAACGCACCACGAGACTTTGCGTCCGGATGAACCAGGCCGCAGGATTCTGCTGCGACGCACGATGACACCGACGCAAGGGGCGCGCATTCTCGCGCGGCGGCGTGAACAGGGGTGCGCCGCTCACTCAACGTAATCGCAGGGATCTCGATGAATCGTCGACAGACGCAGGGCCGTGCCGTGCCCGCCACCCCACGCCGGCCATTGGCCGTCGCATGCGCCGCCGCGCTCTCGCTGCTGTGCGGCGGCATCGCCACCGCCCAGGAGCAAACGCCCACGGCGCAGGATACGGCGAAGCCAGCCGTAAAGGCCGCCACGAAGCCGGCAGCCACGCCAGCTACCGCCGCGCAGGCTCCGCAGAGCGACAAGGAAAAACGCGCCGCCAATCCGGATGCCGCAAGCAACCTCGACGCGGTGGTCGTTACGGGTATTCAGGGCAGCATCCAGAGCGCACTCAAGGCCAAGCTCAATTCGGACAACATCATCGAAGCGATCTCCGCCGAGGACATCGGCAAGCTTCCCGACAGCAGCATCGCCGAGAGTCTGGCGCGCCTGTCCGGCCTCGCGACGCAGCGTGTGGATGGCCGCGCGAACCAGATCTCCATTCGCGGCCTGTCGCCCGACTTCGCCGGCACCACGCTGAACGGCCGCGAGCAAGCGACGATCGGCGAAAACCGTGGTGTCGATTTCGACCAGTATCCGTCCGAACTGATCAGCGGCGCCGCCGTCTACAAGACACCGGATGCGAGCCTCATCGGCCAGGGCCTCTCCGGCACCGTCGATCTGCACACGATCAAGCCGCTGGATCTGCCGAAGCGGACGTTCGCCGCCAACGTGCGCGGGGAGACCAATTCCAACGGCAGCCTCAATCACGGCTCCGGCGTGGGCGATGCGGGTCATCGCGTCAGCTTCTCGTATATCGACCAGTACTTCGACCACACGCTCGGACTGGCGGTCGGCTTCGCGCAGCTGGATTCGCCCGTACAGGAAAAGCAGTATCAGGCGTGGTGGTGGAGTCTCAACAATGGATCGCAGGGCGCGGAGAACAACTGGGGCGCGCCGCATACACCAGGCTTGCCGGACAACGTGCTTTCTCAGGAAGGCGCGCAGTTGCGTGCAAAATCGGAGAACCAGCTGCGTAACGGCCTGATGACCGTGCTCGAGTGGGCTCCGGACGACCACTATCACTCCACGATCGATCTGTACTACTCGACGTTCAATCAGAAGACGTACCTCAATGGTGCGCAGTGGTCGAGCAGCCCTTACGACAACGTCTCGTATTCGAACGTGGGCGTGGTCCCCGCACTGCCCTATCCGATCGTTACTACCGGCCACATCGACGGCCTCAAGTCGATCCTGCAGAACGACTACACGAAAGAACACGACAAGCTCTTCTCCGCGGGCTGGAACAACCAGTACGACTTCGGCAACGGCTGGGCCCTCACGGCCGATCTGTCTTATTCCAGCGCGAAGAAGGACCTGCACGACGCCTACCTGTTCGCCGGCCTTCCGGATCAGGCGACATCGTCGACCGATTTCGCTACGCCGATCCACGAGCACTTTCCGGATTTTCGTCCCGGGGTGAATTTCGCCGATCCCTCGGCGATGTTCTTCACCGATCCCAACAACTACGGCTATGACGGCCGCGAAGAGTTCGACAAGCAGAAGGACACGATCAAGGCGTTCCGCCTCGAGGTGAGCCATCCCGTGGGCTGGATCTTCAGCGACGTCAACATCGGCGTGAACTACTCCGATCGCAAGAAGACCAAGCAGGCCGACGTGTACTTTGCCTGGCTCAACGGTAACGGATCGACGTCGGCCGATTACCTGCCCGGTTTCGCGGCTCCCATCGATCCGTCCGCGCTCAGCGGCATCACCGATCTGAGCTATGGCGGCTTTCCCGGCGTCGTCAACTACGACGTATTGCAGGCCCTCAACAGCCAGTACTACAAGACCCAGCGCAACGGTCAATCGGACTGGAGTCGCAACTATTCGGTCGAAGAGAAAGTCCCTGTCGCCTACGTCAAGTTCAATATCGACACGCATCTGGGCGACATTCCGCTGCGCGGCAACGTCGGCGTGCAGGGCGTGAAGACCGATCAGTCGTCGGAGGCCCTCCAGACCAACGGCAACACGCTGGTCGGCCGCATCTCCGATGGCGCGAAATACAGCAAGATCCTGCCCAGCCTCAACCTTGCCGCCGAGATCGCCGACAAGCAGTTCCTGCGTTTCGGCCTGGCCAAGACCATGGCGCGCGGACGCATCGACGACGAAAAGGTCGCCACCTCGGCGGGCGTTGCGGAAGTCCTCGACGGTCCCGGCGCGGGTCAGGTGCTCTGGTCCGGCAGCGGCGGCAACCCGAAGCTCAAGCCGTATATCGCGGTGGGTGCGGATCTGTCATGGGAAAAATACTTCGGCACCGCAAGCTACGTCGCGGCGGCGGTGTTCAACAAGAATCTGCTGAATTACATCTACAACCAGACCACGCTGGATTACGACTTCTCGCGTTACGTCAACGACAACCCGACGCTCACGCCGACCAGCACCATCGGCTCGTTCACACGCCCGGAAAATGGCACCGGCGGCAAGATGCAGGGCCTGGAACTGTCCGGGTCGCTGGAAGGCGGTCTCGTCACCCCGGCCCTCGACGGCTTCGGCGTGCAGGCCAATTTCTCGCTGACCAACAGCACCCTGCCGGTCAGCGCCGTGTCGAGCATCCCGGGCAGCCCGTCGACCCTGCCCGGTTTGTCCCGCAAAGTCGCCAACCTGGCCCTGTACTACGAGAAATACGGCTGGTCGGTGCGCGTGGCGGAACGTTACCGCTCTTCGTTTACCGGTGAGGCCGTCGCCCTGTTCGACCAGCTGGGATACACCCAGGTGCTGGCGGACAAGCAGACCGACCTGCAGCTCGGCTACGCCTTCGACCATGGCACATGGAACGGGCTGTCGATTCTTCTTCAGGTCAACAACCTGACCGATTCGCCGATGAAGACGCAGCAGATCGCCGCGTTGCCGAACAACGTGAAGGTCGCACGCCCGCTGGAGTTCGATACGTACGGGCGGACGGTGATGTTCGGGCTCAACTACAAGCTCTGATCTTCGCTTATCCGACGCGATCGATCCGCGCGGCATAGCACCCGTAAGCCGCGTAATGCGCATGGATGTAGCGCACCGCGCCGCGGTTGAAGAGGCGTTCCACCGCCTCTTCAACCGCGGTACCCGGTACGAGAAGCGCATCGGCGATATGCCCTCGCTCGTCGAAGGCGCGCAACGAGATATGCCGCGTGCGGATCACGTCGGGAACCTCGTCCACGGCGTCATAAGCGACCGTCGCGCCCTCACGGACGAAGATGGCATGGCTCGCGCGATAGGGCCCCGGCGCGGGCTGGTGAACGTAGTTCAGGAGGATCAGCGCCTCGCCCTTGCGCGCGGCTCGAAGTTCGATGCGTTCAGGGTACCCGGTGTCATCGCCGGCGATAACGCGTAAGGCGTTGCGCGCCTCGAGTGATCGGTCATCAAGGCCGTAGAGGGACTGGAAAGGTGCGGGATCGAGACCACTGATTCGAAACGACATGGATTCACTCCGGTGTGGGAATGAATCCATGGTGCTCGCGGCCTGGACTCGCCAGCCATCCGGATCTTGCCGTCAGAAGTGATACCCAAAGCTGAAGCCATATACCCACGGGTCGATGTGCGCGGTACCCACCGAGGCCCCGCCGACCTTCACCTTTGAATCGATGTCCATGTAACGGGCGTCGAGCGTCAGAGTCCAGCGCGGGTCCAGCGTGATATCGACGCCACCGTGCCACGCGATGCCCCAGCTGCTGTCGAGGTCGACGTTGGCGCCCTGCAAGGCGCCGCGACCCTTCGTGTCGAAGAAGCGCGTGTAGTTCACGCCGACGCCAACGAAGGGCGACACCGGGCGACCCGCGAGAAAGTGATAGTTCACGCCGACCGTCGGCGGCAACTGCTTCACGGTGGCGGCACGCTGCCCGTTGAGGCGGACGCTGTGCTGGAACGGCACGGCAGCGAGCACGTCGACGCTCCATTCGGGAGTGAACAGGTATTCGAGGCTCAGCGTCGGACGCGTGCTGCTGCCCACACTGGCCTTCATGCCCGCGAGGTGGCCGTTGTCGGAGCGCGGGTCGACGACATGGGCTCCAATGTGCAGGATCCAGGGATTATCGACGGACTGGGCGATCGCACCGGTGACAGGAGCCATACACAGCAGGCCGGCGATGGCGACGTTCTTCAGGTTACGCACGGAAAACTCCTTCATTCTGTCCCGACCGCAACCGGTCGGCAGACAAAGGTTAGGAATTCATTGCCGCGCGTTTCCTGATCGCGGTCAGTTTTTCCTGCGATCGCAAGGGCGCCGCGGAAACCATCGCCGACAGCATCGCGCGGTCGAGGATGCGCAGCGTGCGACCACTGGCCTGCAGCATCCCCGTCTCCTCCATGCGCCCCAACGCACGACTCACGGTTTCCACGGCAAGACCAAGGTAATTGGCGATGTCCGCACGTGACATCGACAGCCGCAGCCAATCGCCCTGCCGCGACAACCTGCCCTGCTTCTCGACCAGACCGTGCACGAACAAGGCGACGCGTTCGACAGCCGACTGACGTCCCATCGCCACGAGATGATCCTGATCGGCGGCGACCTCGCCGCTGAGTACGCGCAACATGCGCCGGTGCAACGACGGCACTTCGGTCAGAGCCGCTTCCATCCGGGCAAACGGTACCTCGCACAGCGTGCTGCGCTCCAGCGCGATCGCCTCGGTCCGGTACGCCTCGTCGAGCAGCCCGTCCACGCCGAGAATATCGCCCGGCGACCCGAAGCCGATGACCTGATGCACGCCTTCGGCGTCGGCGATGGTGCTGCGCGTCGCGCCCGACCGGAGGACGTAAAGCGAGTGGAACACCTCGCCCTGACGAAACAGCGGCTCGCCCCGGACCAGCGTGCGGCGGTCCCGGGTCATGCGGTCGACGCGCGCGAGCGCCTCGCCCTCGATACCGGCGGGCAGGCAGACGTCGTGCAGCCCACAGGCCACGCAGCCGTGGCGCGTGGCGACGTCGTGCAACTCGGTCATCTCAGTTACCCCGATGCGATAGGTCGAACGGACGGTAACAGGCGCGCGCGTGTGGGGAGGCCGGATGCGCGGTGCCTGCGACGATAGGTCCTCCTACATCCGCAGCGGCACGTCGATACCCAGCAGGTCGAGGCAGCGGGTAAGCACGCGTTCGGTCAGCACGCAGAGGGCCAGCCGCGAAGCGCGCGTGGCCGGATCTGGCTCGGCCCGCACCGGGCACTCGCCATAGAACCGGCTGAAGTGCTGGGCGAGCGTATACGCGTAAGCCGCAAGTACGCCGGGTTGATACAGCCGGGCGGCTTCCGACACCGTGTCACCGAATGACAGGCAATGCAGCGCGAGGTCGCGCTCCACCGGCGCCGACGCCTGCGCGGGCCCCACGACCTCACCGGCGGCCCTGGCGAGCAACGACCGCAGGCGCACGCAGGCGTATTGCAGGTACGGACCCGTGCGCCCCTCGAACGCGACCATGCGCCCGGGGTCGAAGACATACCCCGAGAGACGATCCCCCGACAGATCGGCGAACTTCACGGCGGCGACGCCCACCTGGCGCGTGAGCGTCTCGCGTTGCGCACCGTCCAGGTCCATGCCGTAGCCGGAAGAGGAAAGGCGCTCCGCGGCGCGGGCGACGGCGTCGTCCAGCAGTTCGGCCAACCGCGCCACACCGCCCGAGCGGGTTTTGAAAGGTTTGCCGTCTGGCGCGTTCACCGTGCCGAAACCGGCGTGGACCAGTTCGACACCCCGGGCGATGCCTGCCTTGTGCGCCGCGCGGAAGACCTGCTCGAAATGCAGTGCCTGCCGTTGATCGACGACGTATACGACACGCGCCAACCCCGGCACCGACGCACGAGCCTCGAGCGTTGCCAGATCGGTGGTCGCATAAAGGGCGGCGCCGTCGCTCTTTGCCAGCAGCAACGGCGGCACCGGCGAGCTGTCCGTGGGCTCGGCGACTTCAATGACCACGGCGCCCTCACTTGCTGTCGCGACACCGCACGACCGCAGCCGGGCGACCAGCGGCGCGATCGCATCCCGCACGTCGCTCTCGCCATTCAGAGCGTCGAAGCGCACGCCCAGTTGCTCGAAGTCGGCTACCTGAGAGCTCAGGCTGAGCGCACGCAACGAGCGCCATAACGCCATGAGTCCCGGATCGCCCGCCTGTAAGGCCGCCGTATCCGCGCGGGCTTCAGCCATCCGGCCAGGGTCCTCCCGGCACGCCGCGGCGGCTTCGGGATAGAGACGTTCGAGTTCACGGAGCGTGACCGGCGCGGTCGCGGGAAACGGTGCCACCGCCTCGGAATCGAAGAACGCCAGGGTCGGGTCCGTGCGGCGTATCGCCGCGCTCAACATGCCCATCTGCAAGCCCCAGTCACCGAGATGCGCATCCGCATGCGTCGACCAGCCCAGTGCCGCATGAATGCGCCGCAGGCTCTCGCCAAGCACGAGGGAGCGCAAATGCCCTACGTGCAGCGGTTTCGCGACGTTGGGACCACCGAAGTCGAGCACGACACGCCGCGCACGGCCTTCATCCGGAATACCCAGCCGGTCATCCGCGGCCACGGCGTCAAGACCCTGCGCGATGAACGCGGCGGATAGCCGCAGGTTGATGAAACCCGGACCGGCAACGCTAACCTCGGCAAAAGCCGGTTCCTGGCGCAGGTACGCGGCAATGTCTTCCGCGATGGCGCGCCCCGTCCGGCCGACGAGCGCCGCGGCAGCAAGCGCGCCGTTGCACTGAAAATCGCCGAGGTCCGGGCGTGTGGCAGGCACCGCCCTGGCGAGAGCCGCAGGCAGGTCGAGCGACAGGAAGGCAGCGGTAAGCAGGACGTCGATCCGCGACGCCGGGGACAGGCACATGGGTTTCTCCAGGGACGATGAAAGGCGGCGCAAGGCGCGCCGTCGGCTCAGCTCAGTGCGAGCTGGGCGATTCGTCGTCGGAGAAGGATGCGCGGGGACATGCGCTTTGTTTACACGACACGGTGGGTCTTCGCAAGCCGCGAACGATACGCTGGGTATGCTCGTTTCAGACTGATACGGAGACTTCTCAATGAACTCAACCAAGCGGCCCGGCGCACATCGCGTCGTGATCGTCGGCGGCGGTGCCGCCGGCATCGAACTGGCCACCCGGCTGGGCAAGAGCCAGGCCTTCGATGTCGCGCTCGTCGACCGCGATTCCAGCCATTTCTGGAAGCCGCGATTGCACGAGCTTGCCGCCGGCCTGCTGGGCGACGGCGAAGAAGCGGTGCCTTTTCTTGCGCACGCGCAGGCGCATGGTTATCGCTTCGAACCGGGGGCCCTGCTGGGCCTGAACGCCGCGGAAAAAACGATCGACCTCGAAGCGGTGCACCTGCCCAACACGGACGAGCTGATCCTGCCACCGCGGAGCCTGACCTACGACACCCTGGTGCTGGCGTTCGGCAGCCGCGTGAACGACTTCGGCACGCCCGGCGTGCTCGAGAACTGCGACATGCTCGACAGCCCGGCCCAGGCCATCGCGTTACGCCGGAAAATCCTGGCCCTCGCGCTGCGCAGCGCGGGCGACCCGGAAAAGCGCATCCGCGTCGGCATCGTCGGCGCGGGCGCCACCGGTGTCGAGCTCGCGGCCGAGCTGCACCACGCCTTCAACGACATGCATCGCTATGGCGGCCTGGATTCCGCCGCGAAACTCGACGTCACCCTGATGGATATGGCGCCACGCGTGCTGCCCGCCGTGGATCCGGACACGTCGGCTTCCGCGCAGCAGATCCTGGAGCGCATGAAGGTCAACCTGCGCCTTGGCGTCGGCGTCAACGCCGTCGAGAATGACGCTTTCCACCTGTCCGATGGCAGCGTCATTCCCTGCGACATCAAGGTCTGGGCCGCGGGTGTCACCGGGCATGACATGGTCAAGGGCCTCGGCCATTTCGAGCTGTCGCGCGACCGGCGCATCGTGGTCGATGAGCACCTCGCGGCGAAGGGCGTCGAGGGTATCTACGCTCTCGGCGACTGCGCGTTCACCGCCACGCCCGACGGAGGCAGCGTGCCGCCGACGGCACAGGCCGCGCATCAGCAGGCGACGTATCTGTCGGACGCGCTGATCAAGGTATCGCGAGGCGAAACACCCGCAGCGTTCGTCTTCCATTCGAAGGGAACGCTCGTCTCCCTGGGCGTACGCCAGGCGACCGGCGAATTGCCGTCGGGCCGCCATACGTCGGTGATCCCGATGCGCGGCTGGCTGGCGAAGCTGGTGTACGTGTCACTGCAGCAGAGGCATCGCGCGACGCTGCACGGCTGGCCCCGTGCGACGGCACTGTGGCTGGCGGACTGGCTGCGGAACACGACGCTGCCGCCGGTGAAGTTGCATTGAGGCCAGCGGGCTCCGCTGGCGGAGCCGACTTCCACCTGGGCCCGGCGGCCTGGGTGGAAGCCAGTCCTGCTGGCGGTGGCCGGATCCCTCAACTCACCGGAAGCACGTCACTTCACCGCGTGCTCGAGCGCCTCGAAGTCTTCCTGCGACAGCTCGATGCTCGCACCCTTGACGTTCTCCTCGAGGTGGCCCGGATCGCCGGTACCCGGGATCGGCAGCATCACCGTTGAACGCTTCAACAGCCACGCGATAGCCACCTGGCCGTCCGTCGCGCCGAGCTTCTTCGCGATCTTCGACAGCAGCGAGCCCTCTTTCGCCAGCTCACCCGCCGCCAGCGGGTACCAAGGAATGAAACCGATGCCGTTTTTCTCGGCGTAGTCGAGCACCGCTTCGCTCTGGCGGTTACCGAGGTTGTAGAGGTTCTGCACCGTCGCGACCTTGAAGAATTTCGAGGCGGCTTCGATTTCCTCGACGTTGACCTCGGACAGGCCGACGTGGCGGATCAGCCCTTCGTTCTGCATGTCCCTGATCACGCCGAACTGCTCATCGAGCGGCACTTTCGCGTCGATGCGATGCAGCTGCCAGAGGTCGATGCGTTCGACGCCGAGACGGCGCAGGCTCATCAGAACGCACTGGCGCAGATATTCCGGTCGGCCCAGCGGGGGCCAGACGTTGGGACCGTGACGCGTAAGGCCGCCCTTGGTCGCGATAACGAGGCCTTTGTACGGGTGCAGAACCTCGCGAATCAGATCCTCGCTGACGTAGGGGCCGTAGCTGTCCGCCGTGTCGATGAGGTTGACCCCGAGTTCGGGAAGCTTCGCCAGCGTGGCCCGCGCCTTGGCGGGATCGGCCGGGTCGCCCCAGATGCCCTTGCCGGTGATACGCATGGCGCCGAAACCGAGGCGATTGACCTCGAGATCACCGCCGATGCTGAACGTGCCGCTTGCTGCTGCGTTGGGGGTTGTCATCGTATGACTCCATGAGTGGGACGAGGAAAGTCACAGACACACATTGGTACGCGATGAGACGTTTAAAGGGCGTGGTGGCGGCTCAGTCACCGTCGAGATGCCGCGCGATGGCTTCCATGAAGGGCTCGGCATCGGCAAGGCCCCCACCCGCCCCCAGCGATTCTTCCAGCCGCTCGGCGATGTCCGCGATCGCCACCATGCCGCAGACCAGCGCGGCCCCTTTCACGCGATGGACGTGATGCAGTGCTCGCGCGAAGTCGCCCCGCTCGAGCGCATCGCAGGTCAGCGCAAGATCGTGCCGGGTCTCCTCACGAAAGGCGGCCTGCATGGCGGGCGTGGGGGAAACCGCCTGCTCCGCCATGGGCGAGACGGGACCGGCCAGCGCCGACTTCAGCGCATCCAGCGAAAGCGGCTTTCCCAGCACGATGTCGATGCCGCTCTCCGCGCAGCGGCGCACATGATCGCTGCCCTGGTTGGCCGAAATGGCGATAAATCGGGTGGGAGTGACGCGAGCCTCGGCCTCGCGCGCGCGCAATTCGGAAGCGATGTCGTAACCCTGCATGTCGGGCAACTCACAGTCCAGGAGAACGCCCACGAAGCGCCCGGGCACGAAACGGTCGATAGCCGCCTGGCCATGATCCACGGCTTCGGTGGCGTAACCGAGGAACTTGAGCTGGGCAACGATGATCTGCCGGTTGGCCGGGTGATCCTCGACCAGCAGCACGATGCCGCCCGGTTCGCCGCACATCGACGTGTCGGCGGCTGGCGACGGTGGTGACGAGGTCGTGCGGGGCACCAGACTCGTCGGCAAGGTGACGCGGACGGCCGTACCCACGCCCGCCTCGCTGTTGAATTCGAGGGTGCCACCCAGGTTGGTCGCGATATCCCTGCAGATCGCCAGGCCGAGGCCACTGCCGCCAAGACGGACGTCGAGACGCCCACGCGCCTGGGCGAACGGCTTGAACAGCTGACGCTGCCGGTTCGCGGGGACACCGATACCCGTGTCGAACACCTCGATCAGCAGGCGACGCACCCCGTCTTCGTTTTCACCGGCACCCTGCCAGAGAGCGATTCCCACGTGGCCGCGCTCGGTGAACTTCACCGCGTTGGCGAACAGGTTTTCCAGAAGCTGCCTGACCCGGACTTCGTCGACCAGCAGCCACGGCAAGGGCCCCATCGGCAGATCCAGACGCACCGCGAGGCCCTTGGCCTCGATCGCCAGACGCTGTGCCTCGATCGCGTCACGCGCGATCGCCTGCACGTCGCAGGGCACCGGGTCAGGGGTGAAACCCTCAACTTCCGAGCGCGTGTAATCGAGGGCACTCTTCAGAAGGTTCTGCAGGTTCCGGCTGCTGACCTGTGCGATCGCCATGAGGTCACGCTGGGGACCATCCTGAGGTTCGCGTGCCATGAGGTCGATCGACGACGTGACCGCGTTGACCGCGTTGCGCACTTCATGACTCATCACCGCCAGCAGCATGGTCTTCTGCTGCTCGCCGCGACGGGACGCCAGCTGCGCACGGCGCATCTGCCATAGCGCGAAGACCAGCGCGGCTATCAGTGCGACACCCAGACCCAGCTCGCCGCGAAACGCCGAGAGTACCTGCGACACGGTAGGCTGGCGCAGATACGCCGTCTCGAGCCACCGCTCGATCACCGCCATGTTGTCCGCCGAGGACAGCCCGCGCATGCTCTGCTCCAGAATGGCGAGCAGCTCGGGCTCGTCGCGCTGGACGGCGACGCGGACAGACACCGCCATGTCCGGCACCGTCCCCGCCACGCGAAGGCTCATGGCGTAATCGCGGCGCACGATCGGGTAGTAGGCTACGTCCACACCGATCGCCGCGTCGGCCACGCCGCTCTCGACGGCGGCGAGCACCTGATGGATATCGGCCAGGGGAAGCCGGGTGATGGAGCGGTGCTCGCGCTCGAGCCACGCCTCGTACTGGCCTCCGCCCTTGAAGGCCACCGTGCGCCCCTGCAGATGCCAGAGGTCCATTTCGGCGGGTCCGACCGTCCGCGTTACGATCAGCGTACGGCCGACATAGAAAGGCGACGACAGCAGCGCCGAGCTGCCCAGATCGGCGGTCAGCATGCGATCGGCGGTGGACGGCAGCACATCGACCCGATGCGCCCTGAATGCGGCGACCGACTCCGCCCAGGAGCGCGTGCGTACCGCCTCGAAGCGCATGCCCGCCTTACGCGCCGCAAGCGCGAGGTACTCCGTCACCAGGGGGTTCGCTTTGCCGGCACCGATCTCGGCGCCCTGCTGAGGATCCAGGGCGATACGCAGCACGGGGTGCGCTTTCACCCAGCGCGCGCGCGTCTCCTCGTCCGGCACGTCCTGGGCGACCGCCACCGCTGCGACCATGCAGCCAACCAGCATCCATGCGAAACGGCGCATCACGGCGGCTGGTTCGCCAGCGCGCGGATGTGTTCCTTCAGGCTGTGAAACTCACTGTCCGAGCGGACGCCGAGTTTCTGGTACGCCGCCGACTTCTGTGCGCTGATGGTCTTCATGCTACGGCCGAACTTCACCGCGATCTGCGTCACGCCCAGTCCGTCGAGCAGGCAGCGGACCACTTCCCACTCGCGCAGCGACAGCTGCTTCCCCGTCTTGCTGCCCGCGGCGCCCTCGCCCGGTATGCCGACACGCTGCGGAGGCCGGTAGACGCCGCCGGTCATCACCACGTCGATCGCATGGATGATCTCCGAGGGATCCTGGCTTTTCGCCACGAAGCCATCCGCGCCGGCCTGAAGCAGGTTGCGCACGATCAGGCCTTCGTCATGCGCCGAGACGATGAGAATCTTCATGCGCGGGTACGCCTTGCGCAGCAGCCGGATCAGCGCGACACCATCGAGGTCGTCGAAAGCCAGCGAATAATCGAGCAGCACGACGTCCGCGGGCGTCTCGGCCAGCAAGGCACGGAAAGGCCGGCTGCTCGAAAAGCTGCCGAGAATCACGATGGAGGGGGACGTCTCCAGTTGCGCGACCAGCCCTTTGAGGACGAGCGCATGGTCGTCCAGTAAGGCCACGCGCACCGAGCCCAGATAGCTTCGCGCGGACATGAGTGGACCAGATGGGGAGAGGCTTGTAGTCATACGCCCACCGATACGTAGTGGGACCGACGGCAAGATATCGCGGCGACCGAGCCTTGTAAACGCTTGCTTCACACGTCAATCGATGTCGCGCTAGCCCTACGTTCAGGCATGGTGCCATCGGCCATTCGTCCACCCACGTAAGCCATACAGGCAAGACGAAGGCGCGTTGCTAACCTTCTCTGGCCTCGTTCCACGGGGTTTCCGGGCCATCAGGGGAAGGACGCGTATGGACATCGTTAGCCGCAGACAGGCCGGTAGCGCCGTACACGAGGCGTCGGCCGAAGCTCGCCCCTACTCCGACGCGGAGACCGCGCCACCACGCGCGCTGGCTACCGCCCGCATCGGCGTGGTCGGCCTCGGCTACGTCGGTCTCCCCCTGGCAGTCGAATTCGGCAAGCAATACGCAACCCTCGGTTTCGACATACATTCCCGCCGCATCGATGAACTGCGCGCCGGTTGCGACGTCACGCTGGAAGTCGACGCGGGCGAACTGGCGGCCTCGAAGCGCCTGCGCTTCTCGGACGCGCTGGATGAACTGGCCGATTGCGACATCTACATCGTGACCGTCCCGACGCCGATCGACGACGCGCGTCGCCCAGACCTCGCACCACTGCGCCGTGCCAGCGAAACATTGGGCAAAGTTCTCAAGCGCGGCGACATCGTTGTCTACGAGTCCACGGTGTATCCCGGCTGCACGGAGGAGATCTGCGTCCCCATTCTCGCCGCCGTGTCGGGCCTCGTCTTCAACAAGGACTTCTTCGTCGGATACAGCCCGGAACGTATCAACCCGGGTGACAAGACACACCGAGTGACCAGCATTCTCAAAGTCACGTCGGGTTCGACGCCGGAAACCGCGGATACCGTCGACGCGCTATACCGTTCGGTCATCACCGCCGGCACGCACCGCGCGAGTTCGCTCAAAGTCGCCGAAGCCGCCAAGGTCATCGAAAACACCCAGCGCGATCTGAATATCGCCCTGGTCAACGACCTGGCCATCCTGTTCAACAAACTGGGTATCGACACGCTCGAAGTCCTCGAAGCGGCCGGCACCAAGTGGAACTTCCTGCCGTTTCGCCCCGGCCTGGTCGGCGGGCACTGCATCAGCGTCGATCCTTATTACCTGACCCACAAGGCGCAGCAGGTCGGCCACCACCCCGACGTGATCCTGGCAGGTCGCCGCACCAACGACGGCATGGGTCCGTATATCGCCAGCGAGCTGGTCCGTCTGATGGTTCGCAAGGGCATCAACCCCGTGCAGGCGCGTGTGCTGATCCTGGGCCTCGCCTTCAAGGAAAACTGCCCCGACCTGCGCAACACACGCGTGGTCGATATCGTAGGCGCCCTCGATGGCTACGGCGTGCACGTCGACGTACACGACCCCTGGGTGCGGGCCAGCGAAGCAC